>JBGOXH010000187.1:0-5777 GCA_041479075.1 Bacteroidia bacterium
ACTCTGGGATTTCTCAGTGCATTTACCAGGGCGCCGGTCTCTTTTTGTAAGCTCGCACTTGTCGATTTAAGATTGGAAAGCATTTCAGAAACCTGTCCAAAAGTCTCCTTAGACCCCTTTTCAAGATCTTCAATACGTTTCTTATAACTATCGATCGATTCTTTGACAGGTTTGAGCATTTCTGCAATAGCCGACTTTCTTTCATCAAGGTTGCCTTCAGCATCTTTGACCTGGGCTTCGAGCTGGGTTTTTGCGAGGTCCAGGAATTGCTTGTTATTCTGGATCAGAGCATCCGATGCAGCTGCTTTGAACGTATTAAGCATTGCATTTTTTACCTCGGTAAGACTTTTTTCCTGAGCTTCAATTTTTGTTTCAAGAGAGCTGTTCTTCCTGTTCAAATCGTTCAGCTCACCGGTTTTTGCAATCAATTGTGAATTGAAAATGTATCTCGTTATCAGCCAGGCAATTAGAGCACCAGCTATTAACCCTCCAGTTATATAAAGTATAATTTCCATCAATAAATATTTATTTCAGAGCCGATCTTCAAATTTATAAGTTTTACTTCAAACCTGACCATTTAAAAGTCGCATTTTATTACCTTCGCATATCTTAAATTATAAAATATGAAAAAACCTGCTCTGTTAATTGTCACAATTATGACAGCATCAATATTATGTTCCTGCCTCTCAAAACAGGAAAAAATGGAAAACAAGCTGAAGAATTTTATTTCCAGTTATGAAGAAAAGGTAATTCCTCTATATAAGGAAATGGCTCTCACATCATGGAATGCAAATATTACCGGAACAGATGCCGATCTGAAAATAAGTGAAAAAGCATCATTCGAGCTTGAAAAGGTATATACTGATACCAAAGAATTTGCATTACTGAAAGAAATTAAAGAATCGAATACAGTTCAGGATCCCCTGCTTGCGCGTCAGCTTGAACTTTTATACAATTTATACCTTGGAGGGCAGGTCGATACAGCGCTTATAGGTGAAAGATTAAGGATGGAAACTGAAATAAATAAAATATACCTGAATTTCAGAGCAAAAATAAATGGCATGGAGATGACTGATAATCAGGTAGAAGAGATACTCCGGAATTCAACCAGCAGCGCTGAACTTGAAACAGCATGGGAAGCGCATAAACTTATCGGACCTGTTGTAGCTGAGGATATTATCAGACTGGTAAAGCACCGTAATCTTATTGCACAAAAGCTTGGCTTCAGCAATTACCATGAAATGAGCCTCAAGCTTTCAGGTCAGGATCCGGCGGAGGTGACTGCTATTTTTGATGAGCTTGATAATCTGACAAGAGACGCTTTTGCAAAACTTAAAGGTGATATTGATTCATATTATACAAAACGATACAAAATAGATGCATCTGAACTTCGTCCCTGGCATTATCAGAACAGGTACTTCCAGGAAGCACCTGAGATCTATCCTGTTGATCTTGATGGTTATTATAAAAATCAGGATCCTGTCAAACTCGCAGCAACGTTCTATAATGGTATAGGACTGAATGTTGATGCAATTCTTGCAAAAAGCGACCTGTACGAAAAACCCGGCAAAAACCAGCATGCATTCAGCACAGATATCGATCGTGCCGGTGATGTCAGGACTCTCGACAACATTAAACCCACATCAGGCTGGATGAATACAATTCTCCATGAGCTGGGCTATGGTGTTTATTCCTAATTATAACGATATGTCTCTGCCTTTTACGCTCCGTGATGCTGCGCATACTTTCACTACTGAAGCCATTGCCAATATGTTCGGACGATTTGCAACAGACCCTGCCTGGATGAAGAACATGGGAATCATCGATGCAAAGGAAAGTGAGAAAATATCTGATTTCTGCCATAAGTCTTTGCGTCTCGAGATGTTGGTGTTCAGCCGCTGGGCACAAGTCATGTATCGCTTTGAAAAATCGATGTATGAAAATCCCGACCAGGACCTGAACAAACTCTGGTGGGATATGGTTGAAAAATACCAGATGCTAGCTAAACCCGAAGGGCGAAATATGCCTGACTGGGCTACAAAAATCCATATAGCCTTGTACCCCTGTTACTATCATAATTACCTTCTTGGTGAGCTCCTTGCTTCACAGCTTTACAGTTACATTACAAAAAATATCACTCAGAATCAATCGTTTGTGGGTGATATCAGTGTCGGAACCTACCTTAAAGAAAATGTTTTCAAACCCGGTGCCAGGTATTACTGGAACGACATGATTGAAAAAGCAACAGGCGAAAAGCTCACTGCGAAATATTATGCAAAACAATTTGTAGAGTAATATTTGAAAAATGTCCTTTGGGATTGCTTCGTCGTCCCGCTCAGGCGGGACTTCTCGCAATGACACATGTCTTCCAATAGTTCCCCTCCTTGGAGAGCTTGTCCCGCGAATCCGCCAACTGGCGGAGAAGCGGGAGGATAGGGGTGGGTGAAATTTATAAAATACAATATTGTAATCATGAAAAAATCAATCATTCTCTTAATGGGTTTCCTGACAGCCTGCACTGCGCAGGAAACAAAAAAAGTGGCTGTGACTGCTGCAGGCTTCATTAATGAAACTGTAATAACTTCCGCGATTGACGGCATTAAAGCGAGTCAGCCAACTGCTGATTTAACCCTTCTCGAAAAAGGTGTCAAACATGCTGCTTCACTCTGGAGGGCTGAAGACGGAACTCCGGCTGATTTTTCAGATTTCGTCAAAAACAATTATGTCTCTGATCCATCAAAACGCAAAGTTGTATTTGATAAGATAAGTAATTACATGGAATCGCTCAACGGCAACTTTAATGAAATAATTCTCGATCTGAAGAAAACACTCGATGAAAATATTGGTCAGATTGATGAGATAGACCGGATGTTCGGGAATTATTCAGTAGGTGCTCATGTCTCGGATGATTTCTATGCAAATAAAATCGCTTTTACAATTGCATTGAACTTCCCGTATTTCGCTCTTGCCGAAAAGGAAAAGCTGGGACCTTCCTGGAGCCGTGAAGAATGGGCTATGGCACGTCTCGGCGATATGTTCATCTCCCGTGTGCCGGCTGAGCTGAACCAGGCTTTGAACGCTGCCTATGGTAATGGTGATATGTATATTGCTGAGTACAATATTTATATGGGGCACCTTCGCACCGATGATGGGCGCCAGTTGTTTCCCGATGATATGGTGCTGCTTTCTCACTGGAATCTTCGTGATGAATTGAAAGCTGATTATGCCGATAAGAAAAACGGTGCTGAAAAACAGGACATGATCGTAAAAGTAATGGAACATATTATAAAACAGGATATTCCGAAGGTTGTAATTAACAGTCCTGATTATGAATGGGCTCCTTTCTCAAATAAAGTAACCAAAGCAGGAGCTCCGGTCGAAGCTGCTCCCGAACCAGATACCCGATATGATCTTATTCTGAAATCTTTCAAAGCCATGAAGGATATCGATCCTTACAATCCGGAAATGAATACAGCCATTATGCGTAAATTTTCGCTGGAGATGGAAATTTCACAGGAAGAAGTTGAAGAGCTTTTCGATTCCTACCTTAAATCACCTCAGCTTTTAAAGATCGGAGCACTTATAAAAGAAAGACTTGGCCGCGATCTGAAGCCGTATGATATCTGGTACGATGGATTTAAGACCAGGAGCACCATCCCTGAGGATCTTCTTACCGCAAAGACATTGGCTTTATATCCAAATCCTGAAGCGTTCAAAGCCGGAATGCCTGCAATACTTGAAAAAATGGGATGGAGCCCCGAGAGAGCCAAGTATCTTGCAAGTAAAATAGTTGTTGACCCGGCACGCGGATCAGGCCATGCATGGGGCGCAGGGATGAAGGGATCTGTATCGCATCTGCGAACACGAATCCTGGATAAAGGAATGGATTACAAGGGCTATAATATTGCAGTTCATGAGTTCGGACATACTGTGGAACAGACAATTACTCTTAATGATGTCGATTATTATATGATGTCAGGAGTTCCTAATACAGCTTTCACCGAAGCTATGGCTTATGTATTCCAGAGCCGCGATCTGAAGCTTCTTGGAATGAAGGATGATAATCCTGACAAGGGAAAAATGGAGACTCTCGATGCTGCCTGGTCGTTGATGGAAATAATGGGTGTCGGAATGGTTGAAATGAAGTTCTGGAAATGGCTCTATCAGAATCCTGGTGCCACACCGGCACAGCTGAAAGAGAGAGTTCTGAACATTGCACTGGAAACATGGAATCAATATTTTGCTCCCGTAATCGGTGTAAAAGATTCACCTCTTCTGGCAATTTATTCACACATGGTTAACGATCCTCTTTACCTGCCCAACTATTCTTACGGGCACGTTATACAGTTCCAGATTGAAGAGTATCTGAAAGATAAAAATCTGACTGTTGAGATTGATCGCATGCTTAAGCAGGGACATCTTACCCCTCAGCAGTGGATGGCCGGAGCAGTAGGCTCAAGAATTTCAGTGGAACCGTTGATTAAAAAATTGGACGAAGTTTTGAAGAAATAGTTGCTGGGTGCTGGTTACTTGTTGCTGGTTAATGTTAAAGCACTTAACAACAAGCAACTAGTAACAAGCAACTAGCAACAATTAATTAGTAATAATAAATATGAAGATCAAACTCTCTGACTATCCTACTTTCAACAAGGAGTGGAAGAAGGAAGAAACTGTTTCAAAAACAGAAAAGATGCTGATCCGTATCGGCGGGCTTCAGGATAAAATGTATGCTCAGAATAGGTACAGCCTTCTGATAATTATTCAGGGGATGGATGCATCAGGAAAAGATGGTGTGACAAAAGGCCTCCTGAAGTACTGCAATCCAATCGGCATAAGTATCGACAGTTTCAAAAAACCAACGGAGGAAGAATATGCACACGATTTTTTGTGGAGAGTACATAAGATTTGTCCGCGAAAAGGTGAAACAGGCATCTTCATCAGGTCTCATTACGAGGATATTCTTGTCCCAACGATCGGTAAATATATTCCGCCTGAAGTCATTGCTCAGCGGTACCAGCTGATAAACGATTTTGAAAGAACCATTGAACATAATGAAACCAAAGTGCTGAAAATTTTTCTGAATGTTTCAAAAGATGCTCAGAAAGGGAGACTTATGGAGCGTATTGAATTAAAGGAGAAGCACTGGAAACATAAGGATGGAGACTGGGATACCCGTGAACAATTTGATGAATATATGGCTGTTTATGAGAAAATATTTAATACCTGTAATGCAGTGCCCTGGCATATTGTTCCGGCTGATAAAAACTGGCAGAAGACTTATGCTGTTGCAGATGTAGTGTTAAAAACCCTTGAAGATCTCGATTTGAAATGGCCGGAGCTGGTAAGTGAAAAGTTTAAGACAAATACTGGGAAAGCCTGATTGAAAATTGTTATCAAATATTTGCCTTAATGAATAATAAAACCCTTTCCCCAACCCCTTCCCTTATGTCTAAAGGGCAGGGGAGTAATTTTTATCAATTAAATAATTAAATATAAAAGATAGATGTTAAAGTCCCTTCCCTTACATTTAAGGAAGGGATTTAGGGAAGGGTTAAGACAGTAAAAAGTAAGATTTTGCTCTAAGAAAAAAGATTGACGAAAGAACCTGGTATACAAATCATTACAAATGATATATGATTATATTGTCATAGGATCCGGATTCGGAGGAAGTGTAGCAAGCCTGCGTCTTGTAGAGAAGGGGTATAAAGTCCTTACTATAGAACAGGGGAAACGGTACAATCCTGCCGATTTCCCGAAAACCAACTGGAACCTTCCAA
>JBGOXH010000174.1:0-6075 GCA_041479075.1 Bacteroidia bacterium
CCTGAAGGATGATTTTATATTGAGCTTACAGAATTTTTTAATTTTTCCTTTGAAAAAGCTAAATTTGCTTATTACTGAATAAGAAAATTTTCTGAATATGAAAAAACTAATTTTTGTCAGGCATGCAAGAGCAGAAGATCCAACTACAGGGATCACTGACTTTGACAGATCACTGACTTCCAAGGGGAAAATTATTTCGCAGCAGATGGCCCGGCGGTTCAGAGAAAAAGAGAATAATCCCGGATTAATGGTCACCAGCCCTGCTTTCAGAGCCACTGAAACTGCATTTATTTTTGCCAACGAATTCGGGATAAAGCTCGATTCAGTTAAAATCAACAGCAATCTTTATTTTAAAGCTACTATCAAAAATCTTTTTGAAATGCTGGCACAGATCGATGACAGCATAGATACCATAACTCTTTTTGGGCATAACCCTGCATTCACGGAGATGCCCGACCGCTTGTCAAAAAGCGGCTGTGAGTTCCTTACTAAAACAAGCATCGTCTGTTTGTCGTTTCAGACTAAATCATGGTCGGGTGTAAAGCTCGATGAAGGAAAACAGGAATATTTTCTAAAACCGGAAAAATAGTATGAGCAAAAGTTATACCCCAAAAGAAATAAGCTGGTTATCGTTCAATGAACGTGTTCTCCAGGAGGCTGAAAATAAGGAAGTCCCGCTTATTGAGCGTTTCAAATTCCTCGGAATTTATTCAAATAACCTTGATGAGTATTTCAGGGTAAGGGTAGCCACTTTGAAAAGATTGTCTCAGTTCGGATCTAAATCAAAGAACATTCTTGGCTATAATCCGAAAGCAACACTGAAAAAGATTCATGAAATTGTTCTGGCTCAAAATACAAAGTTCGAAAAGATCTATTCTTCGCTTATCCAGGAGCTCGATAAGCATAAAATACACATTATCAATGAGAAACAATTAAACCAGCAGCAGGCTGAATTTGTAAGGAACTACTTTCTTAAGGAGGTCAGGACAAGGCTGATGCCTCATATTATTGAAAAAGATGCTGAGCTGCCAAACCTGACTGATGATGCAATTTATCTTGCTATTTCCCTTTACAAGAAGGATACAGATAAAAAAAGGTATGCGCTTCTTGAGGTACCAAGAGATGTCCTCCCACGTTTCATCATCCTTCCTGAGATTGACGATGACAAATATATCATCTATCTCGACGACGTTATCAGATCCGGTGTAAAGGACATCTTCTTTATTTTCGACTTCGATGAATTTTCAGCTTACACCATTAAGCTTACTAAAGATGCCGAGCTTGAATTAGTTGATGATATATCGGAAAGCTTTATCGACAAGCTTTCCCGCGGTCTTCAACAACGCAAGTGGGGCTCACCGGTCAGATTTATATATGA
This sequence comes from Bacteroidia bacterium, assembly GCA_041479075.1. Taxonomy (GTDB): domain Bacteria; phylum Bacteroidota; class Bacteroidia; order Bacteroidales; family VadinHA17; genus LD21. The sequence continues at coordinate 1,379 of JBGOXH010000174.1, forward strand.
CCGCAAGATGCCCGATGATCTTTTAACCATTCTTACCAAAAAGCTCAATTTTGGTCCTGACGATGTAATCATTCCTGCTGACAGATATCAGAACCTTAAGGACTTTATGCATTTCCCCAACCTTGGAAAGAAGAAATTTTATTACGAACCGCTTGTTCATATATCTCACAGGGATATTCAACCAGGGAAAAGCATTTTGTCTGCTATTAAAAAAAGAGATTTATTGCTCTATTTTCCTTATCATTCATTCGATTATTTAATTGATCTGCTCAGGGAAGCATCAATCGACCCTTATGTAACTTCCATCCAGATAACACTTTACAGACTTGCTCGCAACTCAAGCGTGGTAAACGCATTGATGAATGCTGTCAGGAACGGGAAAAATGTCACTACAGTTGTAGAGCTGCAAGCCAGGTTCGATGAAGAAGCTAACATACTTTGGGGAAACAGGCTCCAGGAAGAGGGAGTAAAAGTAATTTATGGCGTGCCGGGTCTGAAGGTACATTCAAAACTGTTGCTGATTACACGGGTCAAAAATGATGTTACTCAACGTTATGCGGCAATTGGAACCGGTAACTTCAATGAGGACACAGCAAGAATCTATGCCGATCATCTTCTTCTTACAACAAACCTCAAGATTACAAATGAGGTTTTAAAGGCTTTCAACTTCTTCAATGTAAATTATAAAAAGGATAATTATTATCACCTGGTTCTTTCTCCCTTCGCCCTGAGGAATAAGATGAACCTTCTGATAGAGAACGAGATAAAGAATGCACAGGCAGGTAAGAAGGCTTTTATTTATCTCAAGCTGAATAATATAACTGACAGTGAGATTATTAATAACCTGTACGAAGCGAGTGAAGCAGGCGTTGACATTAAGCTGATAGTGAGAGGTATGATCTCACTTGTCCCGGGATTAAAAGATATAAGCGAAAATATTAAAGCTATCGGAATAGTTGACCGTTTCCTCGAACACAGCCGTTTTATGATATTCTGCAACGCAGGTAATGAGGAGATCTATATTTCTTCAGCCGACCTGATGACAAGAAATATAGAACACAGAATTGAAGTTACCTGTCCCGTTTTTGACAAGAATCTTAAAAGTGAATTAAGACAGATATTTGAAATTCAATGGAACGATAATGTTAAGGCCCGAAAAATAGATGCCGAGCTATCCAATAAGTTTGTAAAGCCAGGAACGAACCGGATTCAGTCTCAGGTTGAAGTATATGAATACCTGAACAAATCCAAAGGAAAATCATCAGAAAAGTAGAATCTAATAAGTACTGATGTTTCAATATGACATCCCCCTTTCCCTCCCGCTGTCGCGGGACAGGCTCTTCCAAGGGGGAATAGTACCTTGCACCTTGTACCAATTAATATATTTATTTATTCCTGTTTATGAATTACATTGCACTCTCAATCGGAACTATTATAATTGTCCTTTTTTCGTGGGTTTTTTCGATCAAAGAAAAAAGGTATCATGGAATTGCAAGATTTTTTGCATTTGAAAGCATTTTCATCCTCGTACTTTTAAATTTGAAAGTTTGGTTCCATGATCCTTTCTCCATTCATCAGATAATCTCATGGATCCTCCTGTTTGCCAGTATCTATCCAGGTATTGCCGGCTACGTTCTTTTGCATAAAAAAGGCAAACCGGATGATGACCATATTGAACGGACAACTGTCGTTGTAAAATCGGGAATTTACAAATACATTCGTCATCCATTATATTGTTCATTACTGGTACTTGGAACAGGGGTGATGTTCAAAAACCCTGATATACTGCAGCTTGTCTTTGGTGCAATAAACCTGATAGCTCTTTACTTTACAGCAAGGATTGAAGAGAAAGAAATGATTGCCAAATTCGGTGAAGAATATATTCAGTACATGTCAGGGACATGGATGTTTGTACCGTATTTGTTCTAAATGGTTGCTGGTTAATGTGAATGACCTCCTCTGGTCCGTCACCTGACGGACCATCTCCCCCAGAGGGGTAGAAAAACTCGATGTTTTATTTAGATTTCGATAAATAATGGGATTTCTTCCCCCCTCTGGGGGGAATAAAAAGGGGGGTTTAAGTTTTAAAAAGACTTTATTATTTCCCATTCAGCCATGCCATTACTTTATCCGATCCCGGTTTCTCCTTCGAATAGATAACATCTGCCAGCTTCCCGTTTTCATCAATAAGGTATTTCTGGAAATTCCATTTGACCGATGAATCCATGACTCCGTTTTTCTCTTTTGATGTCAGCCACTGGTATAACGGGTGCATGTCCTTTCCTTTTACTGATATTTTTTCCATCATGGGAAACGTAACATGATAATTATCTGTGCAGAATTGTCTTATTTCCAGTGCATTACCCGGTTCCTGGTGCATAAAATTATTTGCAGGAAAACCTATGATAACCAGCTTCTGCTTATATTGTTCATATAACAATTCAAGATCTTCATACTGAGGAGTAAAGCCGCATTTTGAAGCAGTATTTACAACCATAACCTTCTTTCCTTTCAGGGATGCAAAATCAAAATCCTGGCCTTCAAGAGTTTTAACTTTGAAATCATAAAATCCTGATGTTTGTGAAAAAAGTGAAAGGGTGATCATCAGGAGGAATAATACAGAGTAAATTCTTTTCGTTTTCATGTTAGAATATTTTATTTTTATCCTATAAACAAACTGGTCTATCTATTGTTTAAAAAAGATGTCAAAGTTATTTTATTTAATCATTCAGATTGTCCTGATTTCAGTCTTTTCTGCTCAGAAGAAAAATAATGGAGATGACAGGTTTGAATATTACTCTCAGTTGAATAATAAAGAGGCAAGACTGAGTGAATTTAAAGATGATGATGAATCGCTCCGATTGAAGCTGATCCAGCTCGATATCATCAATGCAAGCAGGAAAAAATATAAAGCAAAGCCTGTTGAACTGGATATTCTTGCATCGAGGGTTGCTAATAAAGCATGCAAGGAAGCTGCTGATAATCAGTACATTTCACACTGGAACATGGCTGGAGAAAAACCTTATCACAGATATGGGTTTGCCGGAGGATGCGATCATGTTTCGGAAAATGTTTTCGGAGAATGGACTACCGGTGAATATGAAAATACATCAGCAACAATCTCAGATCTGATGAAAGAAGGACATAGTTCTTTTATGGCTGAAAGAGCACCTGCAAACAGGCATAAAAAGAATGTAATTGATAAATCGCATAACTTTGTCGGAATCGGATATTATATGACAACTGGCCAGTTCAGATATAACGAGGAGTTTATTGACAGGTATCTTGAATTTGGAAGTATCACGACTCAAATAGTTTGCGGAGAAAAGACAAGCATAATATTCAGGAATGAAGGGAAATATTTTCCATATTTTCTCACAATCTACAGGGATGAGCTTCCTCAGCCTTTAAAACCAAACCAGTTAAACAAAAAAGGCAGCTATAACGATTATTCCAATGAACAATTCATGGAGCTGCCTGCCTGGGATATTGCACGGTATAAGAGAGGAAATGAGTACGTTATTCCACTTAAATTTTCGAAAGAAGGATTATATTATATACAAATAGTAACCTGGAACAAAGAGATTACATCTCCCGCAAAACTTAATACAAAAGGGAAGACTATCAGCTCCGGGATTGTAATCAAAGTCAATAAATAACCAGCAACCAGTACCCAGGAACCAGAAACTAGCAACCTGCTATTTCTGAATTTCGTTAACTGAATTCATGTCCATCACCAGCGGGAAAGTAGCTCCCTCAGATACCACTTCCATGGTACCCTGTAACCTGGTGGATACCACCTGTTTGATAAAATAACCTTCTGCAGGTGCGAAGTATAACTCTCCTGTTCCGGTAAAAGGCCCATACGTCTTAATATCCGTTCCCTGCGACTGCACCTTCATTTCCTGTGTACCGGATATTACAAAAGTAATTTTTGCACAATTTATCTCCCCTACCTTTTCAAATCCTTCAAATTTACTCTCAGATTTGACAAGCTCTTTTCTGGTCATAGATGAGGTTGTGGAAATTGAAGAGTCGGATGATGACCACGTAAATCCTGGGGAAATTGGTCCTGCCGGCATGTCAGGAAAGAAGTCGTCAAAGTATTGAGCCACATTGGCAGAATCGCCATTACTACCTCTGAAAACCACCTGTTCAGCTCCTGAAAGATCGACCTCTTTTCCTTCAGGAGAGATGACCATGCTGAAAGTTTTTCCAATGGCTTCTTTAACCGGACCGCCGGAAATTCCACCCATTACGTCAATCGTCTGATTCAACGTATCAATTGATATTTCAAGCCTGATGTTGTTTTCCTGCATCCCGGCTGCTTTGATAGTGCATCCCAGCACATTTGTCACATTCACCTTCATTGATTGCCCGTTAATGTCCATATCCTCGACTATTTTACTGTTACTTAAATACTTAACAGTATGATCAGTCGGGTAATTATAAAAAAGTTTCACAGAAGCAGGATTATCCTGCGAATAGGCAACACAGTTCATTGACATAGCAATAATCATGGTTATTGCATAGAGGGATTTAAGAGAGAAAAGATTTTTAAATGTCATTGTTTTATCTTTTAAATGAATTAATCAAAGGTTATAAATAAAATTTTTATTCGCAAAGTACATTCATGATTTTGATGTATAAAGGATTAAGAAAACTCAACTTTGTGCCTATATTTTAAAAATAAAAAC
>JBGOXH010000115.1:0-8687 GCA_041479075.1 Bacteroidia bacterium
CGATGGATCTCCCGGGAGTCCTATTTTTACAGTTTGAAGCTTTCCAATCCTGCCGTTTCTTACAAGCTCTGCGGCAACTCTGAACTGAGCACTTGAGCGCTGCTGTGTACCAACCTGAAGAATGACTTTTTTACGCTTTACAACATCACTCAGCAATCTTCCCTCTGCAATGGTAAGCGAGGTTGGTTTCTCAAGGTAAATATCCTTACCTGCAAGTGCAGCTTCAATGGCAGGTTGCGAGTGCCAGTGATCAGGTGTTGTGATCATAACAGCATCTATGGATTTATCAAGAAGCAATTCTTTATAATCTCCAAAGGTTTTTATGTTTGAATAACTACTGTTACCAGTTTGTTTGGCATAGTATTCGTCGATCATTTTCTTGCCCAGATCCATCCTGTTTGAATCCACGTCTGAGACAGCAACAAACATGGCAGTATCGAACCTCAGGGTTCCCCGTACATCGCCTGTTCCCTGTCTGCCATTACCAATCCACCCGATATTAATCTTATCGCTCGGAGGATTTTTCCCTATAGCTCTTGCGGAAATAATCGTTGGAAAACCTGCCATTGCAACTGACGAAAACAAGGTTGCCTTGGCTGAGGTGTCAAGGAATTTTCTTCTTGTAATTATTTGCTTTTTAGACTTTTGCATAGCTTTTGGGTTTAATGTGTCAATTATTTTTCATATTTATTTTATTATAGAAGCTTTCAGGCGGTCCAAGATAACTTGGCTTTAAACCGCCAGTATTTACTATTATCTTCTGAATAACCACCCCCGGGTCGACCATCCATATCTTAAGAGTGTGATATCCGGGTGAAGGTATAAAATGTTTTGTCACGCTGAGCCTTGCATTGTCACTGACTGATTTTTCCCAGTCAGCATTCCTGTTCTGCGCATTATAATTTCCGGGAACAAGAGTTATTATCTGGGCTGTCTGGTCATCAAAAGAGATTGCATATCTTAAATCTCTTCCGGGCATGAAATTAAGAGTGGGAGAGAATATTGAATTTACTTCTATGTTTCCGGAAGTGAACAGATACATTTTATATTCGAGACAGGGTGAGTCTTTTCCCGGGACGGCAGGAGGAGAATCGACAGAAGCGTTTGCTCTCATTGCAGACAATGTATGTCCATAATTCTCAATTTTAATCCATTTTCTGTCACCTTCAGGATTGTTATTTAAAAAATGTTCAGCTTCAATGGAAACATAACCTTCCCCTTCAACAAATCCATCGAGAGTCTCAGGTGTAACATCTTCCGGCTTAAACGCAGATATTATCACATTTACGACTTCTCCTGCTCCTGAAATGGTAATCATACCTTCGTTTTTCCCTGGAGAAACCCTCCTCCAGTCGATCGTCACACCAACACGTGTTTCCTTTTCAACAGTTTCTGTTGATTTACTGATTTTTATCCATTGGTTTTCTGTTGATGTTGCATATTCAAAAGGTTTTTTCCCTTTATTAAATACATCAATATAATGATTCTGGCGGTTGAAGCAATCAAATTGAGGCAGCGATGGAATGTTTTCAGCGCCCGGCCATGAATCTTCAGAACCTTCAACAGCAACAGCCATTATCGATCCATCCGGAATCTCAATATTTTTTAACTGAATTGCCCGAAGACTGTTCACCGGCGGATCGGCCCAGCTTGTATATCCTAGGTACGACTGGTCCATAAAATGGTTCCACTTTCCTTTTGCAAAATCCCTGTTATAATATCCCATGAGAGCTGTATCTTCCCGGAATGTCGATTGAACCCGATCAGCCATGTCGTTGGTGGCTGCGCGACCCTGCCTTGCATAAAGACTGTTTTTCGAGGCAAACAGGTACAATGCATTCACCATAGCACTTGCCTTGACAGGGAAAAGAACAAGCTGGTAAAATGCATCCTTCTTTTCAGAAGGAAGTTTTGCGAAAAGATTCTCTGCCTTACTCCAGATTGTGAGATAATCAGAAACGATTTTATCTGCTTCCTTATAATTTATCAGACTGTAAGTTGAAGGAGATAGCAGTTCAGGTTTCCTCCTGCCGTTATATTTTGTATAGAGTGACATTAAATCTGAAATTTCACTTGCATAGACCAGACCAAATTCTCTTTCAACCCAATATTTTGTGTATTCATTTATATTTTCATTTGTCAGCTTTTCGGTGTTCCATGCAAGGTCAATGAAATATTCTATCGGGAACTCATAGCCTTTGAAATGACCAACATTGACAATCCATATTCTGTCGGCTCCGTATTGTTTTGCCAGAGACATCTGATCCCAGATTTTGGCAACCGGATTAGTGTTTATCCACTGATAGCTTCTTGGACCGCCATGATAATCAAAATGATAGTAGATACCTGCTCCGCCACTTCGTTTCCGCTCTTCAGCAGTCGGAAGACGTCTTACATTGCCCCAGTTATCCTCTGCCCACAAAAGCGTGACATCGTCAGGAACCCTCATACCAGCATTGTAATAATCCTGTACTTCTTTGTAAAGGCACCATAGCTGCGGGACTTTAGTGACGTCGGAGCTCATCTCATCGGAAATAATTTTCCGCTGGACATCAACAATTTTTTCCAGGAGAGCTTTATTCTCTTCAGGTCCGCCGGGAGCCATTGGTGTGTCATTGGCTCCTCGGAGGCCAATGGTTATTATGCTTTCAAAGTTTTTGTTTCTCCTGATACCTTCTCTCCAGAATGCTTCAAGAACATCAGGATTTTTTGCATAATTCCAGCTGCCGATAGTTCTCTGATAACGGCGATCCCACTCTTTCTGGGCACGAAGCATCGGTTCCTGGTGAGAATTTCCCATTACGATTCCATATTCATCAGCGAGCCTGGGATTTTCAGGATCATCTTCATTAAATGCGTTGTTCCACATTGCCGGCCAGAGGTAATTGGCTTTAAACCTTAACATAAGTTCAAAAAGCCTGGTATAAAATTCCCGGCCATAATTTGCAACACCATTTGGCATTGGAGGATTATCTCCGGTTTTCACACTGCCATATTTCCATCTTATCCAGTTAGTCAGGTCAGGAGCTTCATCATTTAAAAATATTCCTCTGTATTTTACTGATGGTGAGCCTTGTACATATCTAATTGGCAGGGCATAAAGTGCATTTTTATGATCGGGTGCAACATCAGCCCACCAGTACCATGGTGATACGCCTATCTGCCTTGAGACTTCATATATCCCATAAATAGTTCCTCTTTTATCGCTGCCTGCAATTACCAGGGCTTTCTTAACACCCTTCATGGGTTTGTCTACAACCTGAATTAAGAATGACTCCCATTTCCCGGTGACATCACTGACATCGATTTTCTTCTTTTTGATCAGCCCATCAATGAGACGACTTTTTCCAATGGTTCCGGCGATGATAAGCTCTCTTGTTTTTGGAACTTTATCAGTAAAGAACTCTGGTGCGGAAGAAGTAACTTTTCCTATATCATTCTGAAGGTCTCTAAATGCCCTTATGACTCCCGGCCAGTCGTCTGAGCTTACAAGTAATGGAGTGCATTTACCAGCAGCTGAAACGGTAAATACTCCGCTTTCTGATGAAATGAATGATTGGGTTCCAAATGTGGGTTGGGCTTTTAGATTTAAGGCGAGGTAAAAGAAAAACAAAATTGCGGCAAGATATCTACGCATTGAAATACATTTTTCACTTTTATTCTCAGAGACTCCTTATATTTTTTCTTAACCCTTCCTCCGGCTCCTTCCCTTAAGCATAAGGGAAGGAGTGAAATCCCTGTATATCTATACATTACTCCCCTCCCCTTAAATTTAAGGGGAGGGGTCAGGGGGTGGGGTTCATTACATAACAGAGAGCTACAGAGAATGATTCCTTTAGAACTCTATTCACTGATAAAAGTATTGTATTAGTTCCAAAACTACAAAAGCTTTTAGCTTTTTTAACAAAATATTGCAACCGATTGCAAAAATTGAAAAAGAAATTTCATGATCTGTCATTTATTATTATTTTTGATTATAAAATTATTCATGGTGAAAAGCAGCGGAGAAGTTACAATTTACGATGTTGCAAAGGCTTTAAATCTTTCCCCTTCAACAGTAAGTCGTGCATTAAAAGACCATCCCCATATCCGGAAAGAAACAAAAAGAAAAATAAGAATAACCGCAGGAGAAATGGGGTACAGGCACAACAAATTTGCAAGTAACCTACGACTGAAGCACACAAACACCATTGGTGTGGTAGTCCCGAAACTGAACAGTTATTTCATGGCGACAACATTAGCCGGGATTGAGAAAATTACAACAGAGTTTGGTTATGGGCTGATAATCAGCCAGTCTCAGGAATCATGGAGAAAAGAGATCTCATGTATTTCCACCCTTTTTAACAGCAGGGTGGACGGATTGCTGATATCCCTGGCTTACGATACAAAAAACATGAACCATTTTGACATCTTGTTTAAAAAAGACATACCTGTGGTCTTTTTTGACCGTGTTGCCGATTGTCATGGCTGCATGAGTATAATAATTGATAATTATAAGGCAGGCTATGAAGCAACTTCACACCTGATCGAACAGGGTTGCAGGAAAATAATTTATCTCGGTGGCAATATGTTGCGAAATGTCTATTCGGAAAGATACCGCGGATACAGACAGGCACTGGACGAAAATAAGATCGATTTCGATCAGAACATGGTTATTATAAGTGATATGAGTGTGCAGGCAGGAACGGAAACAGCAAGGAAAATAATCAGGATGAAGCCCAGACCGGACGGTATATTCACCGCTAATGATACTACCGCAGTTGCAATAATTGTTGAACTCGAAAAGGCCGGAATCAAAATCCCTGAAGAGATTGCCGTAGTAGGATTTAATAATGAACCTATCAGCCAGGTAATAAAGCCAAATCTTACAACAATTGATTATCCTGCCAGAGAGATCGGCGAAATTGCAGCCACATCACTGATTGCAAAACTAAAAGACTCACAAACAGCTAATTTAAGCACCATTGTCTTAAAACATAACCTTATAATCAGACAATCATCTTTGAAAAACAATAACGCTGATTCATAAATCCCTGTCAATCCATGAAATATTTGACCAGGTTAGCAATCGTTCTCATTTTTATTCTACCCGCAAAGTTATTATCAGCCGATGATGGCTACAGACTATGGCTCAGATATGATGTTGTTTCAGACAAAGCCGTCCTGGATCAGTACAATAAATCCATCTCAGGATGGATAATTGAAGGCGAATCTCCGGTTCTGAATTCATGCAAAAATGAAATGAAGCTTGGATTGAACGAACTATTGGGCCGTGACGTCCCTGTTGTCAGTTCGGTTAAGAAAAATGGTATAATCATAGCCGGAACTCCGGCTGGTTCTCCTTTAATCGCTTCCATGAAATTGAATGAAAAGCTTAGCAGTCTGGGCACAGAGGGTTACTTAATTATTAGTACGAAATACAGGAAGAAAAATGTTATCGTTATTGCAGCAAATCAGGATGCTGGTGTCTTATATGGCACATATAACCTGCTGAGGCTGATGCAGACTCATAATAGTTTGTCGGAACTAAATATAACGAGCTTACCAAAAACCAAAATAAGACTCCTGAACCACTGGGATAACCTGAACAGATCAGTGGAAAGAGGTTATGCTGGGCTATCGCTCTGGAACTGGAAAGCACTTCCGGATACTATTGATCCGAGATATAAAGATTATGCAAGGGCAAATGCTTCAATCGGCATTAATGGTTCGGTTCTGACCAACGTAAATGCAAATGCGCTGATCTTGACTAAAGAATACCTGGTTAAGGTTGCAGCTATCGCAAATGTTTTCAGGCCATATAATATAAAGGTGTACCTGACAGCGAGATTCAGCGCACCAATAGAAATCGGGAAGCTTAAAACAGCTGATCCTCTTGATCCTGAAGTAATTACATGGTGGGAAAATAAAGCTGATGAGATTTATACTTTGATCCCGGATTTTGGAGGCTTCCTTGTAAAAGCTAATTCAGAAGGCCAGCCGGGCCCTCAGAATTATAACCGCACACACGCTGATGGAGCTAATTTGCTTGCCGATGCTGTTGCTCCTCATAACGGAATTGTAATGTGGCGGGCATTTGTTTATGATAATAATGTACCAGACGACCGGGCTAAACAGGCTTATAATGAATTTGTTCCACTGGACGGTAAGTTCAGGGATAATGTTCTTATCCAGGTTAAAAACGGACCGATAGATTTTCAACCCAGGGAGCCATTCCACCCTCTTTTTGGTGCAATGCCTGAAACTCCGCTGATGACTGAATTCCAGATTACACAGGAGTACCTTGGTGCATCTGTTCATCTTGTTTTCCTGGCACCTCTTTATGAAGAGTGCCTGAAGTCAGATACTTATGCAAAAGGTAAAGGATCGCTGGTTGCAAAAGTTATTGATGGAACCCTTGAAAATCACCAGCTTACAGCAATGGCAGGTGTTTCAAATATTGGCAATACAAGAAATTGGACAGGTCATCCCTTTGCCCAGGCAAACTGGTATGCTTTCGGGCGACTTGCATGGGATCCATATTTAAAATCCATGGATATTGCAGATGAATGGATAAAAATGACCTTCACAAATGATATTGAAACAGTGAATCTTATCAAAAAAATGATGCTTAATTCAAGGGAGATTGCAGTAAATTATATGACTCCGATAGGGCTGCATCATCAGATGTATGCTGGACATCATTATGGCCCGGGTCCATGGGTCAACCGGGGCAGAGCTGACCAGACATCAGTTTATTATAATCGTGCCGATAGCGTCGGGATAGGTTTTAACAGGAACTCATCCGGAAGTAATGCTGTATCACAATATTATCAGCCTGTAAGAGATATTTTTGAAAAAATTGAAACCTGTCCTGAAAATCTGTTACTGTGGTTTCATCATGTACCATGGGATTATCAGATGCGTTCAGACAGGATTTTATGGGATGAATTGTGCTTTAAATATCAGGAAGGAATAAATTCTGTGAGATGGTTGCAGAGTGAATGGGAGAAGACAAAAGATATTGTGGATAATGAAAGATATGAAATTGTAAAATCGTTACTTTTAAAGCAGGAAAGAGATGCAAAAATATGGAAGGATGCCTGTATACTTTATTTCCAGACATTTTCCAAACGGCCGATTCCTGAAGGTGTCGAAAAACCTGAGAATACTCTCGATTATTACAGAACATACAGATACACAGATATTCCGGGAATAAGCGGAAGGTAAAAAAAGATAAAAGACAAAAGAAACAAGATAAAAGAATCCCCCTTGAAGAGCCTGTCCCGCGACAGCGGGAGGGAAAGGGGCTTTAAAAAATAAAAAAAATGGCTTATGTATTTACTCGGAATTGATTTAGGAAGCTCATCCGTCAAAGCTTCAGTAATTGACGGTGAATCAGGTAAATGCCTTGTTTCAGCATTTTACCCCAAGGATGAAATGAAGATCATCGCAAAAAAACAGGGATGGGCTGAACAGGAGCCGGAAACCTGGTGGACTAATTTTAAAGCTGCAATAGCTGACTGTAACAGCCAGCTTGGAGCAATGAAGAAACAAATCGGTGCAATCGGGATTTCTTACCAGATGCACGGGCTTGTCACTGTGGATAAAAACTTTAAGGTGCTTCGTCCATCAATAATATGGTGCGACGGCAGGGCTGTTGAGTATGGCGAAAAAGCCTTCAATGGCATTGGGAAGGACTTTTGCCTTTCGCATCTGCTGAATTCTCCTGGAAATTTCACAGCAACAAAGCTGGCCTGGGTCAAGGAAAATGAACCTCTGGTTTATGCAAAGATCCATAAGATAATGCTCCCTGGTGATTATTTTGCATTGCGAATGACAGGAGAACCATTGACAACATTTTCAGGTCTTTCTGAGGGTATTTTCTGGGATTTTCAGAGAAATTGTGTGTCGAAGGAGCTGATGGAATTCTTTGGCTTTGATGAAAATATTCTTGCGACTGCCGTACCATCTTTTTCTATCCAGGGTAAGCTTTTAAAGAGTGTCGCCTCTGAGCTTGGATTGCATGAAGGATTACCGGTTTCATACAGGGCTGGCGACCAGCCAAATAATGCATTATCGCTGAATGTCCTTGAACCCGGCGAAGTGGCGGCAACTGCTGGAACCTCCGGTGTTATCTACGGAGTAACTGATCAGAAGAAGCATGAACCATTATCAAGAGTTAATACATTTCTGCATGTAAATCATTCCGAATCTGCTCCACGTTCCGGAGTACTGCTATGTATAAGCGGTACAGGTATTCTTAATTCGTGGCTCAGGCGGAATACCGGCAATAACCTGTCGTACAAAGAGATGAATGACCTTACAGAAAAAGTAAATCCAGGTTCGGATGGTCTTTCAATTTTACCTTTTGGTAACGGAGCAGAGAGGATGTTAGGAAACAGGGATGTTGGTGCAAGAATTATTGGATTAAATTTCAATACTCACACTAATGCTCATTTATTCAGAGCAGCCCAGGAAGGAATCGTCTTCTCGATCAGGTATGGACTCGACATTATGAAAGAGACCGGGATTGTACCTAAAGTAATCAGAGCAGGAGCAGTAAACATGTTCCAGAGCCGGATATTCAGAGAAGCTTTATCCTGCATTACAGAAACAGAGATACATCTTTATAATACAGATGGCTCAATTGGTGCTGCTCGTGGGGCCGGTATTGGATGCGGTTTTTATACATCTGCAAAAGAAGC
>JBGOXH010000223.1:0-4911 GCA_041479075.1 Bacteroidia bacterium
ATAACAATCAAAGATAATAAAAAATTGCTGTTTTCCCAAAGTAACAGATAATCAATGGTATATGAAATAATCCTTTGTGATCCTTTGTGTTATCCTTGGTGTCCCTTTGTGGTAAAAAGAGTCATTTAACCACAAAGAACACAAAGTGCTCACTAAGGGACACAAAGGGAAAAAACAGCTCCATCTTTAATTATCTTCAAAAACAAAAAATTGCAAATTGTCGGGAATTGGTTTAACTTTAATTGCGAATAAATTATCAAAAATGAAAAAGCTCAGGTTGGACGTTAATTCTCCCCGGATAAAAAAAATGAGAATTATCTTGCTGATATTGCTGCCAATTTTATTAACTGGTTCTATATTGTTCTTTGATAATAGCAGTAACCTTAAAATGATAATATTTTTAGTTTTTTGGTTTTTGTTCTTTATTGACTTTGTAATGATAGCTCTCTTCACAAGAAAATATTACAATTGGTGTCTTTTCTTTTTAATGTTTATTGTAATTGCAATTATCTTCAGAAGTCAACATTGGCCATTAACCGGATTTTTATACAGTATTGGATTTACCGGACTGAGTTGCGTGTCATTCTATTCAGCTATAATGTTCCTGGTAAAATTTGATCATCAAAAATTCCTGAAATATATTGGATTTTCATTCAGCATCATTCTTTCTGAGGTAGCTATCGGGTTATTATGGAAAAATCAGCATTGGGCAGGAGCAAACATATTATTAACTGTCGGACTAGTAGTTTTTATACCTTTCCTGTTTGCATTTCTTTTCACCCTTCCGGGTTCGAACTATATAAATTGGCAAAAGTCTGACCGGACTGTATTTTTCAGAGCTATAGTTGTTCCAATGATATTTGTTTACACCTTATGTGTTCTTATGTTCGTTATACCTGATATTTGGGAATCATTAACCCGTTTACCACTTACTCCGTTTAAGATGGAACATGTGGAACTTCTTGATAAAGTGGAACTTCATTAAATGTAATTATCCCAATTATTATAAAGATCTAAAGCAATAACTGATATTGTCTCAATGTCAATAAACCAGCTTTCCAGATGCTTTCCGCATATTGAATAAACATACCTCCCGTCAGGAGAGAAGAAAGGCTTTTGTCCACTTATTTTTAATAACCTGTAGTTATTTCCTGGCCATACAAATGCTGATCTGGATACTAATGATACATCATCTCCCGAAACCAAAACAAGATATTTAAAATCAGGTGAATATCTCAAGTAATCTAACTTATTAATATTTCCAGTTTGAGCAATATGATAATATCTATCCACATACATTGCTGCCATAAAACTCTTTTCCCGGTCATATTTAAGTTCAGTTGACTGGATTAAAATTCCTGAGCCTGATTCATCAAATTCTGCAAAGAATGGAAATCCAATAGAAATTTCCTTATCATAGATACTGCTGTAGAATTTGCTTCTGGAATTGTAAGCCATTTCATTATTAATGCTGGTAACTATTAGTTTCCCTTCAGCTGAAGCTGATATCAGGTACCTGTTATTTCTTGCAAAATCGATACTCCACACTGTATCATGATGAAAAGTAATTGTATTGTAAAAATCAAATCGCTGCTGATCGGAATTCAAATACCACACATTGATTGTACTGTCTGAAGAAGCTGTTGCAATGAATTTCCCGTCATCTGAAATATCAACTGCATTAACGCTTCCTTTATGAAGATCAAACGATTGTACGATAATACCCTTAATATCAATCAAATCGGCATCTGTTTTGTCAGATATTTTAAGAATTTTGTTGTCTTTTGTGAATCTGAAGATCTGATTTTTATTTACGAAATTATACCCTGTTTTAACAATAAACCTGATATTACCTTTATTATCCCAGACAGTAAGCATGCTGTCAAGATTGACAGCCCCGATATTCTCTCCATCATCGCTCATTAATAAGGAGATCACGGGAAACTTACCACAACTGAATCCGGAAAATAATTCTCCATTTTTACTCCAGATAAAGATAGAATCTGCCGAATAACCGTAAATAAACCTATTATCCTGGGAGCATTGTGCAAATTCAATAGGAGAAGAAACAGGCTTAAAATCAGACAGATACACCTGCCTGAGCTTATTAAAATCCTGGACTTTTCCGGGATTTCTGATCAAATCATTAAATGCTTTTAAAAGTGCTTCTTTGGCAGATTCTCCTTTTTTAGCTTTCCATGCATCACCGGCAGAGCATAGTTTGTCAATTGGTCTTGTATATTGAGAAATTGAATTTTTTGCATTTGAAACTGACTGATTGGCTCTATTGCTTTTTATCAAAGTATACACAATAGTTGCAATCAGAAGAACAATAGCAATTGATGAGATGAATATAAGTCGTCTTACAACTTTTACTTTAGCCTTCTGATGTTTCCTGCTCTCCTCAAGAAATCCTTTTAATTCTGAATTCAGGTTTAACAAAGAATCCTTATTGGAAATATAACTTAAATCATCACTGCTTAGCAAGATTTTCCTTTTTAGATATGACTGATAAGAATTTTCAATGAATTGCCTGATCTCAAGAAGCTCTTTTTCGGCTGTAGAAAATTTATCATATATTTTTTCAGCGAGAGCATCATGTCGGAGTTCATACCTGCCGTTATCGTCTTTATCCCTGAGAACCCTGAGCTTCACAAAAGACTGTATAAGCTCTGTGACTTTTTCTGATGGGATTTCTTTCCCAAAAGAACGTATATTATCAATTACCTCAGGTTCATTTGCCGGCCGTTTAGTCCCTTTACCTGAGATAAAAGCTTTAAGGACACTCATGGCAGTATCCGGATTTTCCATGAGAGAGATTTGCTCTTCGAGGAAGCTGCCGAGGAGATCTGAGACGTTGCCGACTTTTGAGAGAAGATCAAGTGTGAAAGAAAGCCCTTCTTTTAATTCCGGATCGTGCGATAAACCCCCTTTTGATTCCCCCCTAGGGGGGGGAAGAATTCCTACTGCTAACCGATATATCTTATCAAGAAAGACTTGCAAATATGTAAGTTCAACATCTGTCTCGCCCGGACTCAGCTTTTCAAGCAGTGATTCTGCAAAACCCTCTTCGAGACTGATATTGAATGCATTGCATGGACCGTTTATTGCTTCCAGAGCATTACTGTGCGACATTTTTTCAATCCGAACCCTGTTTGAAAAAAAGGTCGAAATGAACTTCTCAAATTCAGTAACCCATGCCATATACTCCTCGCGCATTACGAAAATGAACCGGCACTGAAGCTCGGATTCAGCAAGGGATTTTACTATTTGAATAAATAACCTGCGCTCTTCCTTATCCCCGAAAATGAAAAGCTCCTCGAACTGGTCAAAAATAAAGAAAACTGGTTTGTAATGATCGAGATACAGAGAACGAACCCCCTTTTTAAAATCTGCGGGCGTGACAAGTTTGCTTTGCTGTTCAGTTATTGATGCGCTTCTAATTCCAACAGCCATGCTTTCGATAATATTTCCTCCACGTCTAATTACAATCGGTAGCCAATCAGTGTCCTGGAATTTGTTTGCCAATCCGCAGTGAATCAGCGACGACTTGCCTGTTCCCGAGACTCCGTACACGAGCATAATCTTACTCTCGAAGACTCGATGATAGAGCTCTTCGATCTCGCGGTCGCGGCCGAAAAATATCTCACGGTCGTCTTTTGTGTAGCTGTCGAGAAATTTGAATGGTGATTTCATATTATAAGTTATATCATTTATTATGTTTCAACTAATCTGTTTCATTCATCAGTAAAAACTCAATCAGGTTAAACCATTTGATCCCGTTATGTTCCGGATCAAAATATTTATCAAGCGATAATACGATCTTAGGATAATTATCATTTATTGAAGCAAGTACTCCGAATTCTCTTTCTATTGTTTTCTTATCATGCAACAAATATGCAACCTGAATATAAATTCTCTGGTTATTTTTTAAAGCTATGAAATCGACCTCCCTGTCATAGAGCTTCCCTATGTTGATGTTGTAGCCTCTTGACAATAACTCAAGGTAAGTTATATTTTCCAGCTTACCTGATAAATCTCCGGTTCTGTTCCCATGTATCCCATAAATGAAACCGGCATCACCTGTATAATATTTTTCATAAAGCTCAAGGAGTTTTTTCCCCCTTATATCGTAACGTTCTGCTTTGAATACAAGGTATGCATCAGTAAGCCAGGATATGTAATTCTGGATTGTATCTACCGAACAGCCAAGATGTTGTGATTTTATAAAATCACTGATTCCCTTTGCGGTTGTTATGTTCCCGATATTATCAGCGATATATCTGACTATCCTTTCAAGCAGAGCCACATCGCGTACCTGGTTTCTTGCGACTACATCTTTCAGCAGGATTGTACTATAGATTGAGTTGATATACTGGTTAATAACTTCATCATTGTAATCCATTTGATGGATCCCCGGGAAACCGCCATATTTCAGAAATACAGCAAATTCATTTTGCCTCTCTTTATTTTGTTTTTTTCTGAATTTCAGAAATTCAGAAAATACAAGGGTTTGCATTTTAAATTCGATATACCTGCCAGTAAGCATTGATGCCAGCTCAGAAGAGAGCAGACCTGCATTTGAGCCTGTAACAAAGATATCAGCTGTCTTATTTGCCAGGAAGCTTGCAACAGCTTTTTCCCATTCCTTTATTTCCTGGATTTCATCAACAAACAAGTATTTTCTGCCCCTTATACCCTTGAATTTGTTTAAAACAAATTTGTTAAGTTCCTTATATGTAGTAATGCTGTCAAATTCGAGTGAATCTTTATTTATATATAATATATTCTGTCTGCTGATTTTATTATCGCATAGTTCTTCGATCAGCATTTTAAGGAATGTGCTTTTACCGCATCTACGGATACCTGTAATCACTTTAATTACAGGCTTATTGATGAATGGTTTTATCC
>JBGOXH010000207.1:0-5225 GCA_041479075.1 Bacteroidia bacterium
ACAGATCAAACAAGGTTATAAACAGAATGAAGCTCAGTCAGGGAGGTATCAGCGGAACCGTAACAGATGTAAGAATGGTTATGAAAAAAGCTATTGAGTACCTGGCATCAGGTATAATAGTGTGTCATAATCATCCTTCTGGAAATCTGAATCCAAGTGAATCAGACTCCAAAATAACACAGAAAATAAAGGATGCCGGTAATCTGCTGGATATTCAGCTTCTCGACCATATCATAATTTCGGAAAAAGATTATTATAGCTTCGCAGATAATGGATTGTTGTAAAACCCCCTCGATCGTTAACTAGCAGTAATTCACCCTGGAAGGTCTGGTGACAAGTATAGACACCCCCTTGAAGGGAAGACAAAAGCCAGGGACCCCCTTTGGTTCGCTAAGCGAACCATCTCCCCCAGAGGGGGAAAAAAACTGTATATGTTACTGAAATACAATTAAAATTGGAAATTTTTCCCCCCTTTGGAGGGAATTAAAAGGGGGTCTTGAAGTAAATTTGAATTATTATGAATATTTTAAAACTCTGCCCTTATCCCTGCACTCTTTTAATAAGCTTTTAATATCCTTCCCGAATTTCGGATGAATCACCTCAGACGCAATCTCACATAACGGAACCAGCACAAACTTTCTTTCATGCATCCGCGGATGAGGAATAATCAGAGCTTCCTTTTCAATTACCTGATCATTATAAAGTAAGACATCGATGTCGATAATCCTCGAAGTATATAATTTACCTTCCCTGAGCCTGCCAAGAAGCGATTCAATCATCAGTAATCTGCCTAATACTCCGGATGGTTTCAACTTTGTTTCTACTTCAACAACCATATTCAGAAACTGATCCTTAGTTTCAAATCCCCACGGTTCTGTCTCATAAACTGAAGAGCATTGAACCACCTTACCGATATGTTCGCCGATCTTTTCGACTGCATTCTGTAAATTGTTTTTCCTGTCACCAAGGTTAGTACCTATACCCAGAAATACCCTTTTCATGAATAAGTTTAACTCACGCCAAAAGTATTAAATCATATAATACCTTAATATATTAGGCTGGTTTTTTATATCTTTAAACCCCATTTTCAAAATATTACAGACATGAAAAATTTTCTCATTTACACACTGGCTACCATAACTGGTATCATCATTGCATCGATTATTTTCTTCATTTTCATGATTGCAAGTCTGAGCGTGATGGTTGCTTCAGGTGAAAAGCCTGTTTCGATAAGTGAAAACTCAGTACTGGTTCTAAAAGCCGGCACTACAATTCCTGATCGCGGCAATCCTAATCCTTTTGCTGCCATCGATCCTATCAATATGACTTTTTCTGCGACACCCGGACTGAATGAAATCCTGCGGAATCTTGAAAAAGCTTCAACTGACACTAAAATAAAAGGCGTTCTGATCGAGAACGGACTTCTTCCTTCAGGATGGGCAACTACAGAAGAGATCCGTAACGCACTAAAAAAATTCAGGGATGAAAGCGGAAAATTTGTTATTGCTTATTCAGATTATCTGATGCCGCAGGAAGGATATTACCTTTCGACAATAGCTGATAAAATATATATTAACCCTTCGTCGGTTGTTGATTTTAAGGGACTTAGCGGAGAGGTGATGTTTTACAAAAAAGCTCTTGATAAGCTGGGTGTCGAAGTACAGGTTGTTCGTCACGGAAAATTCAAAGGTGCTGTTGAACCTTTTATGCTCGACCGGCTAAGTGATGAAAACAGGCAACAGATAAAAGAGTATGTCGGATCAATCTGGAACCATACTGTTAAGATGATATCTGAATCAAGAGGGATATCTGAAGATCAGCTTAACCGCCTCGCTGATAAGCTGTCAGGATATCTGGCAACAAGTGCACTTGATAGCAAACTCGTTGACGGACTTTTATTCCGCGATCAGCTGAATGATACACTGAAAGCCTTATCAGGATTGACTAAGGATGATAAGATCAATCTTGTTTCGATGACAAATTATACCAAAGTGCCTGATCTTAAAAAAGTTACGACGTCAAAAAACAAAATTGCAGTGATTTATGCTTCCGGTACAATTGTAATGGGAAAAGGTAATGAATATAATATAGGAGGTAATAGCTATGCTGATGTTATCAAAAAAGAGAGGCAAGACAGTTCAGTGAAGGCAATTGTTTTGAGAGTGAATTCTCCGGGAGGCAATGCGATTGCTTCAGATATCATCTGGAGAGAGCTTGAACTGGCTGCTGAAACAAAGCCAGTAGTAATTTCTATGGGAAATTATGCTGCTTCAGGAGGATATTATATTTCAGCACCCGGGACAAAAATTTATGCCGATCCGACTTCTATTTCAGGTTCAATTGGTGTATTTGGGCTGGTACCTAATGCAGGTAAGCTTATGGAACAGAAGCTTGGACTTTCGACAGAAACAGTAAACACAAATGAGAATTCCGACTTCCCTTCAGTGTACAGACCAATGAATGTTTATGAAAAGGAAGTAATGCAACAAACTATTGAGAAAGTGTACACCGATTTTGTTAGTAAGGTAGCATCAGGCAGAAAGAAAAGCTTTGAATCAATAGACAGTATTGGAGAGGGACATGTATGGAGCGGTTCGAGCGCTCTTAAAATCGGGCTGGTTGATGAAATTGGCGGCCTTCGGGAAGCGATAAAAGGGGCTGCAGAACTTGCAAAACTTGAGTCGTACTCGATAAGAGAATTCCCGGTAATCGAAGATCCGTTTACCAGACTGCTGAACCAGTTAAGTGGCAATATTAAAATGAGTTTTCTGAAAAAAGAGCTTGGTGAATCTTTCAGATTGTACCAGCAATTTTCGGAAATTAAAGATATGTCCGGCGTACAGGTTCGTTTACCATATTTTATTGAGATTCATTAATTTATGGGGTATAAAAGAAGCATATTCCTCTATCCGTTTTCTCTTCTTTATGGATTTGCCACTGGCTTCAGGAATTTCCTTTTTAACAGTAAGATTCTTAAATCCCATTCATTTAATATTCCCATAATTTGTGTAGGAAACCTTACTGTTGGAGGGACAGGTAAAACTCCCCATACAGAATACCTGACAGATCTGCTCCGTACTAATTTTAAAGTGGCTGTCCTGAGCAGGGGTTACAAAAGAAAAACCAGTGGTTTCAGGTTTGCTGATGATAATTCACTGGCAAATGATATTGGTGACGAGCCTCTGCAAATATTCAGAAAATTCCCTGACATAACAGTTGCCGTGGACACTAACAGGGTTCATGGTGTACAGACAATTCTGAAAGAAAAACCTGATACGGAAGTGATAATTCTTGATGATGGATTTCAGCATAGGAGTATAACTCCCGGTCTTTCAATTCTTCTTTCCGATTTTGAAAGACTAATCATAAAAGATGATCTGCTACCGTACGGTAACCTGCGTGAAAGCCTCAGAAATATGCGCAGAGCTGATATCATTCTTATTACAAAATCTCCTGAAAACATATCTCCCATTAAGCGACGTTTGCTGGTAAAAGAGATTAACAAAGCTCCCTATCAGAATCTTTATTTTACATTTATTAAATATAAAGATCCTGTTAACGTTTTCGATAATATTGTATCTGATTTAGATATATCCTCAGAATCAAAGAAAGCTGATCGGGGTATTGTTCTTGTAACAGGAATTGCAAATCCTAAACTTTTTCTTGATTATCTTCAGA
This sequence comes from Bacteroidia bacterium, assembly GCA_041479075.1. Taxonomy (GTDB): domain Bacteria; phylum Bacteroidota; class Bacteroidia; order Bacteroidales; family VadinHA17; genus LD21. The sequence continues at coordinate 3,679 of JBGOXH010000207.1, forward strand.
AGAGCTTTAATGAGATTATTCATCTCTCTTTCAGTGATCACCATAGGTTTACTTTAAAGGATATTGAAAAAATTCAGGACTCCTGGAAATCCCTGACATCCTCCCTGAAGTATGTTATTACTACTGAAAAGGATGCTGCCAGATTAAGGGAATTTGCTAATATTGCAGAACCAATCCGGTCTTCATTTTATTATATTCCTGTTGGAACAGATTTCCTGAATGATGATAAGGATGAGTTTGATAATCTGATAGTTAATTATGTTAGAAAAAATAAACGAAACAACAGAGTTTCTTAAGGCAAAAGGGATTATTAATCCTGATGCCGGAATAGTCCTTGGTACAGGTCTTGGTGGACTCACAGCAAAGATTGAGAACCGTATTGAAATTGATTATAAAGATATTCCGAATTTCCCGGTCTCAACTGTGGAAGGTCATGCCGGCAAGTTTATTTATGGCGAATTCGGCAGGAAAAAAATTGTCGCTATGAAAGGCCGGTTCCATCACTACGAGGGATATGGACCAGAACAGGTATCATTGCCTATAAGAGTTTTAAAATACCTGGGAATAAAATGTCTTTTTCTGTCAAATGCTGCAGGGGGTGTTAATCCTTCCTTCCAGATAGGCGATATTATGATAATCACAGATCATATCAGCCTGTTGCCAAATCCACTTATTGGTCCTAATGATGATCGTATCGGAGCACGTTTCCCCGACATGGGTGAAGCTTACGACAAGTATCTGATCAAGAAGGCTTTAATTATAGCCCAGGATCATAATATCAGGATACATAAAGGAGTTTATCTTTCTACCAGCGGACCTACATTTGAAACACCCGCAGAGTATAGATATTTCAGAATTATTGGTGCAGATGCTGTCGGTATGTCAACGACTCCGGAGGTAATTGTTGCCCGTCATATGAATCTTCCTGTTTTTGCAGTAAGCATTATTACTGACCTTGGCGTTGAAGGGAAAATTGTTTATACAACCCATCAATCTGTTCTTGATGAAGCCGCCAAAACTGAAGAACGAATGACAGCTATCATGACGGATATGATTTCGTCTCTATAATATTAACCTTTATTACCACAAAGGAACACCAAGTACAACACTAAGGTACACAAAGGATTAAACGATGACTCGTTTTATCCCATCCTTAAGATGCAGAACGTTATAATTTGCAAGCAGACCTAATCTGCACTTTGAAAGCTTCAGGTAAGTCAGAATCTGGGCCATATGTATATCGGCCAAAGCATCTATTGATTTTATTTCGACAACAATACTGTCTTCTACCAGTAAATCAATTCTATAACCTGCCTCAAGGTTTACTTCTTTATAGATAAGTGGTAATGGTTTTTGTTTTTTTACTTTTAAACCAGATTGTATGAGTTCATAGTACAGACATTCTGTATAAGCACTTTCAAGTAAGCCCGGTCCTAATGCAGTATGGACTATAAATGCACAATCCAACACCTTTTTATAAATTTCTTCTGTATTCATAATTAAAACTTTTAGTTTTTCCTTCGTGTCCCTTTGTGCATCCCTTTGTG
>JBGOXH010000225.1:0-4857 GCA_041479075.1 Bacteroidia bacterium
AATTAATAAGAACTATAACTTTATAAAAGTGTATACCATGTCTATGACCCCTTGTATACCATGTCTATTGTTCATACACGTAGCAGAGAGGGGGAAAAGAAGGGGGTGAGTACATGTGATAATCACTTTTTTATTCTTTTATTTGGAAAGTTTTTAGATGAAATTTACTTTTACGCACGATATCAATTTTTCTGATTAATGGACGACTATCCGGCGAATATAATTAACTAAACCCTGGTACATAAGAGTAGCCGGTTCTCCCGGTCACTTCCTCATGTATCAGAAGCAGAATGGAGGTGACTATGACTTCACTCACAACTTTTTATTTAAGCGGAATAATAGGCAAAGAAGCATTTGGAGCCGATGGTGACGCTATTGGTGTAATAAAAGATTTACTGATCAATGCAGTACCATCAGGTCTTAATGATCCCAATCAGCAACATGTAATCGGAGTAAAATTAAAAATCCATAAAGAGACTAATTATTACTCATTCAAGACTTTCAGGGTTGTAAAAGCAAGAGAAATGCTGAACGTTACCTGCTCTGGATTAATTGAACTTGGGAAGGAAGAAGTGGATAACGGACTTTTACTTGTTGAGAACATTCTGGATAAACAGATAGTGGATATGAATGGCCGGAAGCTGGTACGCGTAAATGATGTAAGGCTCGCGACACTTCCTGCCGGTACATTCGCAATTGCAGTAGATATCGGCATTGAAGGCCTTTTACGCAGAATTGGAATTTCGATCCCCATAAAACGGGTTCTCTCACTTTTTAAAATAAATATACCTGCAAAATTTATTTTATGGGATGATGTTCAGGCAATAGATTTTTCAAACCTGAACATTAAACTGTCGAAAAGCTATGCAAAACTTCACACACTTCACCCATCCGACCTGGCTGATATTCTGGAGGATCTTGGGAAAAAATCGAGTACTTCAGTATTCTCAGCTCTCGATGAAGAAAAAGCTGCCGATGTTCTTGAAGAGCTGGAAACCAATGCACAGATACACATTGTCGAAAGCCTGCCTGTCAATAAGGTCGCTGATGTTCTTGAAAAGATGCCGGCTGATGAAGTTGCAGATATCCTTGAAGAACTGGAGGATGACAAGGCAGAACTGCTGTTGAAGGAAATGGAAGCAGAATCATCACAGGAGGTCAGAGAACTGCTCGAATATGATGACGACATGGTTGGAAGTATTATGACCACGGATTACCTTTCTTTCTCTGAAACAAAAACTGTCGAAGAAGTTCTTAAAGAACTTCGTATCAAGAAACCGGAAGCAGCCGAATTGTATAATCTGTTTGTAATCGAAAAGGATGATAAGCTTATCGGGACATTTAATCTTCGTGATCTTGTTGTAGCTGAGCCAGATACAAAAATCAGTTCAATTATGAAATCTGAGCCTGTTTCATTATTCGACGATCAGAAAACAACTGCTATCGCTGAAATCGTTTCAAAATATAATCTTCTTGCAGTCCCTGTAATTAATCAGAATGAACAGCTCCAGGGAATGGTGGTAGTGGATGATGTCGTTGAAGACCTGATCAGTGAAAGGAAAACCAGGAAAAGAAAATAAACTATTGTCATGGTATTCGAAAAAATACGAAGGAGAAATATTTTAAGAAAACTGGCAATCTTTTTTATGATCCTCGGCCCCGGGATCATTACCGGCAGCGTAGACAATGATGCCGGCGGAATAACTACTTATTCGGTAGCGGGGGCAATATATGGTTACGGACTGATCTGGACACTTATACCTTCATTTATTGTTCTTATCGTGATCCAGGAAATGAATGCAAGAATGGGAATCGTGACTGGAAAAGGGCTTGCAGCCCTAATCAGAGAAAATGCCGGGATCAGGATAACCTTTTTCATCTTCATCGGACTGCTGCTTTCCGGAATTGGAAACACAACTACCGAATTTGCAGGTGTAGCCGGTAGCATGGAAATTTTTGGTGTAAACAAATATATATCAGTTCCGGTCGTAGCAATACTTGTATGGATCCTTGTTGTGAAAGGTACCTATAAGATTGCAGAACGCATATTTCTTATATTCAGCGTATCATTGCTTACTTATGTTGTCTCGGCAATAATGGGTAAACCTGACTGGAAAGAAATTGGTACGTCAATTATTCACCCTCATGTTGAAGTCAGTACCAGAAGCATGACAATGGTTATTGCACTGGTTGGAACAACTATTGCCCCATGGATGCAGTTCTACATGCAATCGTCAGTGATTGAAAAAGGCCTGAAGATGAAGAATTATAAATATACACTGGCCGACATTGTTGTAGGATGCATAGTCACTGTTGTAGTTGCTTTTTTCATAATGGTTGCTTGTGCATCGACCCTGCATCCGAATGGCATTGAGATAAATGCTGCAAAAGATGCTGCCCTTTCTCTCAGGCCTCTTGCCGGCAATCTTGCTTCCCAGGTTTTTGCTTTTGGACTTTTCATAGCTTCGATTTTTTCGGCTACCATACTACCTCTGGCAACCGCATTTTTTGTCTGCGAAGCATTTGGATTTGAAGCAGGGTTAGATAAGAAATGGGATGAAGCCAAGGAATTTTATATTCTCTATACTGGGATACTTGTAGTCTCAGCGATTATTATCCTTATTCCAAACGCCCCGCTTATTCCGATATCAATCTGGTCACAGGTCATAAACGGGATATTACTTCCGGTTGTCCTTTTATGTATGATGCTTCTGATAAACAAGAAGAAGATAATGGGAGCTTACGTGAACAAATCTGCCACTAATATTATTGGATGGAGTGCAGTGGTCATACTTGTATTTCTTTCCGCGGCATTACTTATCCTTCCTGTATTTAATAAATGACCGGCAAGCAAAAAAAACTATAAATTTGCTATTAGGAATTTTAAATTACTATTAATGAAAAGGTTTAAACCGATAATCTTTTCAGCTTTTCCTCTGTTCGTCTGGCTTATACTGGTAGATACGCTGGAACCGCAGTTTTCAAAACCTCCGGTAGCGGAACAACATGACGGAGTCGCAGTTATAATGACTGGTGCTGCTGCAAGAATTCCGCAGGAAGCCGCTTTGCTTGAGGAGCTATATGAAAGGGGTAAGTTGAAAAATGTAGTTTTTATTTCAGGGGTAAGTTCAGGTGCTCTTAATGCAGTCATGCTGAATGGAATTTTAAGCGGCAAAATAACCTGGAAAGAATACAAAGAGATACTTTTCAACCTTAAAAACAGCGATATTTTTATCAGGAACGGAAAGAAACTTCCTGTAAACACTGAACCCGCAAGGAAGCTTTATGAGAAAGTGGTCGAGGGAAGGCTCGGTTACCACAAGATCGGAGATCTGCCTTTCATGACTGAAATATCCTTTACAAATGTCAGCAATCTGTACCTCAAAAAAAAAGTTTACAGGATGTGCAGCCGCAAGATTAACGAAGAGACTGATACAACCCTGAGTCTTGTCGATATTATGATGGCTTCCTCAGCTTTCCCAATAGCATTTCCACCTGTCAGAATAAAAAATGTTACGACAATACCCGATGAAGAATACATTGATGGCGGTGTAGGTGAAGATCATGTACCCTTCCGTGCTCTTCTCGAATTTGAGAACTTCAGGAAAAAGGATGTGGATAAGGTTTATGTAATAAGCAGGAAAAGCGATAGTATTCCCAAAGTCAGTGAAGAACTTGCAAATCTTGGCATTGAAGACAGAAAAGTATTTGACAAAATAGGTGTGTCGCTTGAAAATATCTTGAAAAAAGGGATTATCAGGAGGCTTGAAGCTTTTGAAAAAGAAGCCCCTGAATTGCGCCAACGAATCTATGTTTGGATTCCCGACTTCAAGGAGGATTTTCTGTTTATGAGTTTTGATAATCTGAAGCAGCAATATAATCTTACTCTGCAATGGGCCAAAACTCACAGCCCGGTACCTCTTGAAGAATTTTTACTTCCATACCGCAGAAAAGGCAGGAACAGCTTGGAGTATTTACTCCGGCCAAACTTCATCCGATAAAGGTTTGGACAATATTTTTGCAGGATCAATCACTACATGCTTAATCAGTTTTCTTTTCCAGGTATAAGTAATGTGAACCATGCCATCATCCGTCTGTATAACAGCCGGATATGAGAATTCAGTTCCTTCCTGGTCTTTTTCAAGAAGAACTGCTGCTTTCCACTCAGTGCCATCTTCGGATATTGCAATATTCAGACTATTCCTGCCTTTTTTCAAATGATTATATACCAACAGAAACCGGCCATCCTTCAGGGTAACTGCATCAATTCCTGCATTTGGATTCGGAAGAATTGTCGGTATAAGCTCACTCCACGTGCGACCCTTATCTTCTGACCAGGATGTCAGTATTTTCGATTCAGTACTCCGGCATAACAGCTGGATTTTTCCATCATGATGAATTAATATTGTCGGCTGAATGACTTCTGTTTTTCTTTCATTCAGATCTATTGTCCTTTCCCAGGTAAGACCGTTGTCGGGAGTGAATTCCATGTGAACTCTCCATCCTTCATTCTCTGTGCTTGACGGGCAAAGAAGATAACCATTATAAAGCATTACCGGCTTGTTTTTAACAGGACCGATGATGCCTTCCGGCAATCGATATGACCGAGACCACGTTTTACCGCTGTCGTCTGAACTCTTCATCTCTCCCCACCATTCAGATGGACTGGGTCCGACCTTGTAGAATAAAAGAATCTCTTTGCCGGTATTATAAAGTACCGGATTCCAGCATGGATAACGTTTCCCTTTATATTGGATACCATCTGCAGCCTCGACAGGCTTCGTCCATTTGCCTTTTGAATATTTGCTGATCCAGATGCAGACATCCGGTTCTTTTTCTCTGGTGCCACCAAACCAT
>JBGOXH010000220.1:0-5018 GCA_041479075.1 Bacteroidia bacterium
TGGAAAATCATTCCAGTTGACAATATCAATGATATGTTTTGAATCCAGCTTGTCCAGCTTATCTGATATCTCATCAAGGGTAGGAATCTCTTCCCCGAATTCCATCTTCTTAACTTCCAGTAACTTCATATAATGTTACGTTTTACTTCGGAACTTATCGAACCAAAATTAGTATAAAAATTACTCTGCTTCAACCATATTAATATCAGGACTTTTTATTTTGTCTCATTCCATATAAGTGCTGCTGCTCCAAGAACTGCAGCATTGCTTTCAGGAATACCGGAAGGAAGGATCTTGACAGTTCCCCTGAAAATAGGCTGTACATTCATATCCACATATTTTCTTACCGGTGCGAACAGCATTTCTCCTGCCTGTGCCAGTCCGCCAAACAGGAAAACTGCTTCGGGACTTGAAAATCCTATCGCATTAATTATTCCAAAAGCAAGCTTTTCAGCAGTATAATCCATGGCTTTAATGGCAACTGGATCTTTCTTAGCTGCTGCTTCAGCAATTTTTTTTGCTGTAAGACCAGAAGGTGGAATACCTCTGAGCATGCTTTCATCTCTCATCTCGCTGAGCAGCTGCAGGACGGTTCTGACTAGTCCCGACGCCGAAGCATAAGTTTCGTAGCATCCATGTCTGCCGCATCCACAGGCTCGTCCGCCAGGAACGACTATTGTATGTCCGAGTTCCCCTGCAAAGCCGGTATGACCATATACCATTTTCCCGTCTATTACGATACCGCTTCCGAGTCCTGTTCCCAGTGTCAGGACTATAAAATCTTTCATTTTCCTTGCACCGCCAAAAATCATTTCGCCCATTGCAGCTGCATTGGCATCATTGGTAACAATAACCGGAATATTTATTTTTTTCCTGATCAGGTCGGCCAGCGGAACAATCCCTTTCCAGGCAAGATTTGGAGCAAGCTCAATGGTTCCCTTATGATAATTTGCATTTGGGGCACCAATTCCTATTCCAATAATTTTTAATCCTTCCTTTTTAGCTGATAATTTATTTATTGCAGTTACAAGCGCTGCAACAAAATCATTTATCCTGGGGTAATCTGTGGTTTTAAGGCTGTTATCGGCAATAATTTTCCCTGATTTGTCAACCAGTCCGAATATGGTATTGGTTCCTCCGATATCAACACCAGCTACTATTTCCTTCATTGTTTTAAACTTTAATTAAATATAGTTCGTTATTTCTTGATGATGTTTCTAAGCTTTTTAACATTCATTTCACCAACATTCCAGTCCTGGTCAATATATTGGTTTTCTCTTATTTCAATCTCCTGCCAGTAAAAAGAAACCGGTTCAGGCTGTCTTCTTGCGAAATAGTCCCCGGTTGTCCATTTGCCATCATTATTAAGGTCATAAATTATCTTCAACCTGTATTTTCCTTTATCAAGAAACGGAAATTCTATTTTCCCGTCTTTAGGCATTACTGCCTGGCGGAGAATTTTTTCATTAATCTCGAGTACCTGAATTATTCTGTTCCCTTCAAAATTATTTACATTCAGTGTAAGTTTCCCGTAATTTTCATTTTTACCTGCAGAAAATGTGATTCCTGTTGAATCGGATTGCTGGCCATACAGATTTCCGAACGCAGCAGAATCGGTAACAAAAAGATACTTCTTTCCCTGGATGAATTTGGCTGTCAATGTAATCCTGCAGCTGTTAGTGCTGTCACGCCGGAGGGAGTAAGGCATTTTCTTCCTGGTGGTGCCTTCCGTTTCAAAAAGCCGGATCTTTGAAGTATCCGGGACCCTGAAGGGAGTCTGGGCTTGAAGGATGATATTCTGTCCTGGCCTGAGCAGACCTCCAGTCAGGCTGGAGCTTATCCTGAAAGGTGCTGGTTTGGGTCTTGCTCTCGGTGAACGGGGCACCAGAAATCTCATAAGAACAGTGTCTTCTTTCTGAAAAACTTTTCCTGTCGTATCAGTAAATGGATATTTTACCAGTGTCGAGATCTCTTGTTGTGAATATAAAGTACTGTCGGTGATCCATATCCGGATAGTGTCTTTTTCTCTGTTTTTCTCTATAAAATAGGATCTTACGTCAGCCCCGGGAATTGAGAATTCAAAGCCCATGGTGTCAGGAGGAAGAGAGAGCGTATATAACAGTTCATAAGGAAGATCCCTGGAGGAAGAAGTAAGATAGTGTTGCTTTTTCTCCGGCTGGAAAAGGATAAGTTTGTATTCCCCTCTCCTGACTGCCGTATCCGGAACTGCCGTCTTAACCTGTTTTGGTTTTATCGTATCAGGCTTTACAGGCAAATAGTTTTTCCCCGTTGTTACTTCCACCGGATTATCAAGAAATGCGAATTCCTCGTTGGGAAGATTGAAATTCTTGCTGTTATCTTCATCCTTAAGTGCATAAAGAAGATATTTTCCCTGCCGTATATTATCAATCCTGAAATAGCCGTTATTGTCTGCTTTTGAAATATAATCAGGAAGCTGTTTGGTCACACTGAAGAAATCAAGGTTCCGGTAAAGCAATACAAGTGCATTTTCCGGAGCATCAAGAGTATATGCTTTGTAAACATTCCCGGTAACTGACAGTGAATCAATTACAGGGCCTGTCGAGAAGACAAACTGAAAATTATCCAGGATATTTCCCTCATTAAGGTCTCTTATGGCATCCTGGAAATAAAAAGTATAAGTGGTGCTGTCATGAAGATCCTCTTCATATTCGATATTGATACTTTTACCTTTAATTTCAACAACCGGCTTCTTTGCCATAGGTGGCGAAACCATGAATTTTTCAGTTATCTTATCAAGAACGACATACTCATTGAATGTGATTGTAATCTTCTTGCCGGTGAAATTCCTTGTGCCGTTTTCAGGGACGCTTTTAACCACCACCGGAGGCAATTTATCTTTCGGGCCGCCGGAAGGAGTGTTTACTTTCGCACAGCTGGCTATCATAAAAAACAGCATTACAACAGAATACAAATGCTTTAAAATGCCCCTGGTCATGTTTTTAATCTGGTTATGAGAATTACAAACTTACATCAATTTTGTCTCGATACAATCCATCGACCCCTTTAACTTTAGTCACTCCAAACTTTAGCTCACTTTAGGCACTCTATTTATTACTATTTTCTACCTTTGCCGATTATAATAACAGGCTCCTATGCATTTACTTATTGTTCCCTGGGATGTAAATCCCGAAATTTTCCGGATCGGCTCATTTGCGGTACGGTGGTATGGATTGCTTTTCGCCTCATCTTTTTTGTTCGGATATATAATTATGCAAAGGATCTTTAAGAACGAAAACCTGAGTGATGCCGTTTTAGACAGACTGACAATTTATATGGCCGTTGGAGTGATTGTCGGAGCCAGGCTTGGCCATTGTCTGTTTTATGAACCGGAATATTACTTTGCACACCCTCTCGAAATTCTGAAGATCTGGCACGGAGGCCTTGCCAGTCATGGCGCTGCAATAGGGATCCTGACTGCAATCTGGCTCTTTGTCAGAAAAGAAAAGAAAGATTATACATGGGCTATCGACAGGATTGCAATAGTGGTGGCATTGTCGGGATTTTTTATAAGAATGGGAAACCTGATGAATTCTGAAATTTATGGTGTTGAAACTACGGTTCCCTGGGGTTTTGTTTTCTTACGAAACGGGGAGACAGCTCCCAAGCATCCTACACAGATTTATGAAGCTCTTGCTTATCTGATGATCTTCATTTTGCTCATGTGGATATACTGGAGAAAAAAAGGCGAACATATCCAGGGAACACTTATCAGTCTGGCATGTATCCTCATATTCACAGCCCGGTTTTTTATCGAATTCCTTAAAGAGCCTCAGGTTGCTTTTGAAGCCGGAATGAAGCTGAATATGGGGCAGCTTCTAAGCATTCCATTTGTACTGCTGGGATGTATCTGGCTGTATATAAGCCTTAAGAATAAAAAACGGGCCGTGATCAAAAGGTAATTAACATGGCGGATTGACTAAAAAAATGATTTAAGAACAAGGATTGCAGATTTAAGATTTAAGAAGATGAGAAATGTTTATGGATTGACAATAATCAGTATATAAAACTTCATCATTCAAAAATCGTTAATCATCATTCTTAAATCACTTACCTGAAACAATTCTTAATATAACAATCTGGTTTTACTTCTTAAGAATGCCATTGAAAAGGACCTCAAGGATAGCAGTGAGACGTTCTTCAATATTTACCTCCCTTTTCTTCCAGAACAGAGGAACCTCAAGACCCTTCAGGGCTGTTTGAACGGCCAGCGCTGTATATTCGCTATTCTTAATATTGAAGACTTTCTTCCGGGCTCCATGATACAAGATCAGCCTGAGTATTGCAAGCTCTTCGCGGTCGTATTTAGCCCTGATATTCTCAATGAAACCAAAATGATCAAGGTTCTTATCGAAGATGGCATTGTAATAATTCGATAATTTTTCGAACGATTTCATTCTTACAAAAACATAATTCTTCATCTTATCGACCGGCGACTCAACTGATTTTATTGCTGTAGTAAGTTCATTTCTAAGGACATTGGCTTCATGTAATACAACTGCTTCGAATATATCTTCCTTGCTGTTGAAATAATAATATATCGAGCTTTTGCCCATTTTTAATGCAGCGGCAATCTCATCCATCGTGGTTTTCTTAAATCCATACCGGCTGAAAATATGCCCGGCGGTGATAATAATTTTATGTCTAAATTCCTCTTTGTTAATCATATATTATATCTCCTGGAATATTTCTGTCACTGTTGCAAATTTAAAACATATAAATTTGAGCTCAAAATATTCGAATATTCTGGTCGATAATTCGAAACGTGGATTTAAGGTTTTTACTGATGTGTAAATCATCATGCTTTCTTCAATTAACTGTTACCTTTAATTTTCGTATTTTTGATCTTAAATTATTCCTAAAGTAAGTTTTTACAGATGCTGGTCGGTAATAAGAATTTTCAGAGTATCTGGCTAGACGAAACTGATCGTTCTGTTGTTAAAGTAATTGATCAGCAAAGGCTTCCCTTTTTCTTCGAA
>JBGOXH010000161.1:0-6637 GCA_041479075.1 Bacteroidia bacterium
AGGGGGGTTGTCATTAAAAATGTTAATAAAAAATAAAAATTATCTCAAAAAAATGGGGGTGATAACTAAAAAACATCTATTTTTACAAAAAAATTGCAAAAAAATGGCAGAACTAAGATTCAGTGCGCTTCAAGAGGTTTTCAAAAGAGAGCCTGTTGCGACAACTCCTCCATCAAAAGAGGTTTCCAAGTACTTCGGAAGCAATGTATTTGATCTTCATAAGATGGAACATTACCTCTCAAAAGAGGCTTTTAAAGCAATAAAAAATGCTATTAGTCAAGGGAAATCACTTACAAGAAATGAAGCCGACCAGGTTGCTATCGGGCTTAAAGCCTGGGCACTTGAAAAAGGTGCTACGCATTTTACACACTGGTTTCATCCATTGACAGACGGTACAGCTGAAAAACATGACGGATTTCTTGAAATGGGTGACAATGGTCATATGGTTGAAAATTTCTCAGGGGCAGTGCTGGTGCAGTCAGAACCTGATGCATCAAGCTTCCCGAGCGGTGGAATCCGAAATACCTTCGAGGCAAGAGGCTATACCGCATGGGATGTTTCCTCCCCCGTATTTATTGTAGGATCAACCCTCTGTATACCGACAATATTTGTCTCCTATACAGGTGAGGCTCTCGATTATAAAGCCCCTCTTCTGAAAGCTCTTTCAGAACTCGATAACGCTGCAGTTGCTGTTTGCCAGTACTTCGACAAGGATATTACAAAAGTTATTGCCACTCTGGGCTGTGAGCAGGAATATTTTCTTGTTGATGAAGCATTGTATTATGCACGGCCCGATCTGGTCCTTGCAGAAAAAACCCTTATGGGACATCAGTCTGCTAAAGACCAGCAGCTCTCTGACCATTATTTTGGTTCCATTCCGGAACGGGTAATGTGTTTTATCGAAGATTTTGAATGTGAAGCATATAAACTTGGGATACCAGTAAAAACCAGGCATAATGAAGTAGCTCCTAACCAGTTTGAATGTGCGCCAATACATGAGGAAGTTAATCTGGCAGTCGATCATAACCAGCTTCTTATGGATGTTATGCGGCGTATTGCACGTAAACACAAATTCAGAGTCCTGTTTCACGAAAAACCTTTTGCCGGGATAAATGGCTCCGGTAAACATAATAACTGGTCGATGGCTACAAATACAGGAGTAAATCTTTTATCTCCAGGGAAAAATCCAAAATCAAATCTTCAGTTCCTTACCTTCCTGGTTAATGTTGTTAAAGCTGTAAATGAAAGTAACGACCTCATAAGAGCTTCTGTAATGAATGAGTCAAACTCATATCGTCTTGGCGGACATGAGGCTCCTCCAGCTATCATATCTGTCTTTTTGGGTTCATATTTAAACAGCATGTTTGATAATATTACACGAAAAGTTACAGATAAGAAAATGACGCCTGCTCAGAAAACAGAACTGAAACTGGGAATAGGCAAAATTCCGGAGATCCTTCTCGACAATACTGACCGTAACCGTACATCACCTTTTGCTTTTACCGGTAACAGATTTGAATTCAGAGCTGTGGGATCATCAGCAAACTGCGGAGCTTCCATGATTGTACTTAATGCGGCAGTCGCACACCAGCTGACAAAATTCAAAAAGGAAGTCGACCAGATAATCAAAAAAGGCAGGAACAAGGATGAAGCAATTTTCCAGGTTCTGAAGAAATATATAATTGAATCACGGAGAGTAGTGTTTGAAGGCGACAACTACAGCCATGAGTGGCACGCTGAAGCAGCAAGAAGAAAACTGTGTAACATCGCCAGCGTTCCTGAATCGCTGAAATGTTACCTGACACCAGCTTCAAAAGAGGTCCTTATAGGATCAGGTATATTTTCAGAGAAGGAGCTTGAAAGCCGCGTCGAAGTTGAATTTGAAAAATTTACTAAGAAAATTCAGATTGAAGCACGCGTTCTCGGCGACCTGGCTATAAACCACATTGTCCCGACGGCAATCCGTTATATGTCTCAACTTATTGAAAATGTAAAAGGATTGAAAGATATTTTTAATGATCTTGAATATGAGAGACTTGCAGGAGCCAGAAAAGAGATGATAATAACAATTTCCGATCATATCACCAACATTAAAAAGCTGGTAAATGATATGATTGAGGAACGTAAGAAAGCTAATGTGATAGAAGATTCATATAAGAAAGCCCTGGCTTATGAGAAAAAGGTGAAACCCTATCTGGAAGAGATCCGTTATCCTATCGACAAGCTGGAGCTGATAGTCGATAATGAAATCTGGCCGCTGCCAAAATACCGGGAGCTGTTGTTTACCAGATAAATAGGGTTAGTTAGTTTTTGAATATGAATGAGTTACCTTTTTAAGGCACCACCTCCCCCCTCCATTACAGTCGGGGTACTCCTCTCCGCTTAAGCGGAGAGAAAGTTAAAATATTAAATATCAATAATTTCCTCCCGCTTTTCGCGGGAGGTGTCCCTGTGACTTTCATAGTCAGGGACGGGGTGGTTTTAAAAGAACAAAGACAGCTTCTTTTTTATAATATTTAAACTCTGTCACCGTTAGTAATTGACACCATTTTCATTAAATTAATTACATTTACGGTTAAATAAAACTGGGTATCATGAGAAGGTTTTCAATCCTTTTATTGCTGTTATTTATTTTTTCAATTCAGGAATCTCCTGCTCAGAAAAGGAAATCAGAAAGAGCTTATGCAGCCTTTAATGCCGGAGAATATTATGATGCAATCGACCTTTTTAAGGATACCTATTCCAAGACAAATACATCTGATAAAACAGCCAGGGCAGACATTGTTTATATGATTGCAGAGTGTTACCGCCTGATAAATGATCCGAAAAATGCTGAAACGTGGTATAAGCTTGCTGTAAAATCGTCAAACCCGAAGCCTGATGCTCAATACTGGCTTGCAGAATCTTATAAAAAGGATGGAAAATACCTGCCTGCTATCGATGAATTTAAAAAATACAAACAAATAGCGCCTTCTGATTCCAAGGTTGACCAGGAAATCCGTGCATGTGAACTCTCACTTGAATGGATGCGTAATCCTGAAGCTTATAAAGTGGAGGAGTTAAAGGACCTGAACTCTAAGGAGTCTGACTTCAGTCCTGCTTACGGAAGAGATGATTTTGGAGTGATATTTTTTACATCCTCACGTGATGATGCATCCGGAAATAAAACCCATGGTGCTACAGGTCAAGGCTTTACAGATATCTTTGAAAGCCGTATTGATAAGAAATCAAAATGGAGCACACCATTACCTGTCGAGGGGATAAACAGCGAATTTGAAGATGGAACTCCGGTACTCATTGCAGATTATAAAGAAATTTATTTCACCTGGTGCGAAGCAGGGAAGCGTGAAAAAAAGGGTTGTATGATTATGCACTCGGTTAAGAATGGTGATGAATGGAGCGAACCAAAGAATATAGGAATACTTCCTGATTCTCTTGTTGCTGCGCATCCTGCTTTAACTCAGGATGGTAAAACTCTCTATTTTGTTTCTGATATGGCTGGAGGATCAGGGGGGAAAGATATATGGGTAGCAACCCGTTCGGGGAATGAATGGTCCAAACCAACCAATCTGGGACCAGATATCAATACAAGCGGCAATGAACTCTTTCCCTATGTCAGAGACGATGGTACACTATATTTTTCATCCGATGGACTTATTGGTATGGGTGGACTCGACATTTTTAAAGCAGTTGCCCAACCTGATAATTCATGGGTAGTCCAGAATATGAAATCGCCTATTAACAGTTCTGCCGACGATTTCGGAATTATTTTTGAAAATGGAAACGAACGGGGAATATTCAGCTCAACACGCAAGGGCAGAGGCAACGACGATCTTTATGCTTTTGAATATCCACCTTTGAAATTTAATATTACAGGATTAGTTAAGGATGAAAAAACCGGAGCCCCGATTACAGGTTCAACTGTTCTTCTAATTGCCAGTGATGGAAACAACCTGCAGGCAGAAACCGGTGCAAGCGGTGATTTCAAATTTGTATTGAAACCCGATGTCGATTACATATTCCTGGCTTCCAAAGATGGCTATCTTAATGGAAAAGAGAAAGAGACAACGAAAGGACAGGAGCGGAGCCGCGATTTCATGGTCACTATCCTTCTTACAGCCATCGACAAGCCTATTGAACTACCTAATATTTTCTATGATTTCGGAAAATGGGATCTTCGTCCGGAGTCGATGGTTTCCCTCGACAAGCTTGTTGAAACTCTAACGGATAACCCGAAAGTGACAATTGAACTTATGTCGCATACTGACTCCCGTGATACCGAGGAGTACAACTATGATCTTTCCCAGAAACGTGCACAGTCGGTAGTTCAGTATCTTATTGAAAAAGGCATTGAACCAGAGAGACTTTCAGCTAAGGGTTATGGAGAATCGAGCCCGAAGGTTGTTGATGCATCGATAGCAGCACAGTCACCTTTCCTCAGGATAGGAGCCACTTTATCAGAACAGTATATCAACAATCTGGCAAACGATGAACAGAGAGAGATAGCTCACCAGATAAACAGAAGAACAGAATTCAAGGTGCTCAGAATAGATTATAAGTCGCCGAAGAAATAACTTTTTTAACACGTACTCACCCCCTTCTTTTCCCCCTCTCTGCTGACGCAAAGAGGGGGAAGTGATTAATATACAATGATATAGCCCCCTTCTTTGCTTTAGCAGAGAAGGGGGTTGGGGGATGAGTACATGTGACTTAAGAAAAAACTTTTACTATATTGCGGTTACATTAAAACCTATATATAATAAAATGAAAAGATATATCTCCTCTCTTTTCCTGATCCTTGCTTCAAGCTTAATTCTAACAGCTGTCAAACCCATTCGCATTCTGGTAGTAACAGGTGGCCATGGTTATAAAACCGAACAATTCAATGCCATGCTGGCCAGTCTTGGTCCAAAAATAACTTATCAGGTTGTAGAGTTTCCAGCTGCTTTTGGCATGTTCTTACCTGAAAACAGGAACAAGTATGATGTGCTTGTTTTTTATCACATGTGGCAGCAGATTACCGATGAACAGACAAAAGTTTTTTCAGAATGTATTAGTAGCGGGAAGCCTGTTGTTGCCCTTCATCACAGTATCTGTGCATTCGACGATTGGCCTGAATACTGGAATATTATCGGAGGAAAATATTTTCATAAACCAACAACTTTCAATGGTAAAGAATATCAGCCATATTCTTATATCCATGACCTTCATTTTAATGTTAAAGTCGTCAATCCGAAACACCCTGTAACAAAAGGAGTTAACGACTTTGAAATTTTCGACGAGACTTACAAAGGTTATTATGTTGAAGATGGTGTGACTCCTTTACTGACAACTGATGAGCCTTCAAGCACCCCAATAATAGGCTGGGCAAAAAAATATGGCAAGGCTAAAATAGTTGTTCTTCAGAGTGGTCATGATGCCCCGACATTCGAAAATCCCAATTTCAGGAAGCTGCTTAAGCAGGCAATTGAATGGGTTTATAAAAAATAAAATTGCCCCATTGCCCTGCTAAAGGGGACTAAAATAATTTGCTGGCGCCGATTTGTAATCGGTGCCTGGTACAATTAATAGAAGAAAGCACGGATTGCAAATCCGCGCTAGCAAAGAAAAGAAGAACTTACAATAAGTGCCGCAGAGAAAAATACCCTGGTTTTTGTCACAAATACCGGTTTTATTAGTCTTAACTATAACTAGGCTAACCAGAATCACTATCCGATGTCGTTCGATGAGGTCTATAAGAAGTATTACAGGGAATTAACCCGATTCAGCAAACAGTTAAATCATTCAACTGATAAAAGCGAGGATCTGGTCCAGGAGACATTCATTAAATATTACCTGGAGCTTAGAAGGGAAAATTCAATTAAAAATCCACGTGCCTGGCTTTACAAGGTTCTGTTAAATTCCTTCAAAACACAATCTGCCGGTGAGAAAAGGGAGCTTCAGATTATGGAAACTCTTGATGATCAGAATGATATACCCTATGATCTGCAAATAGATTTTTTCAATTTAGAAAAACAAGCGATCGTGTTAAAAGTGCTTGATACTTTACCCGACAATGTAAGGGAAATACTGTTGCTGTACAATAATGGTTTCTCCTATGCTGAAATGGCTGAAATAATGGATATCTATCCGGCATCGGTGGGGACAACCCTTGTTCGTGCAATAAACAAGCTGAAAGAAATCTTAAAACTTCACTATCATGAAATGTTTGAGCAGAATTGAGATCCAGAAGTATCTGGACAAGGAACTTGAGCCTTCGCAGATGGAAGAGATATCTGTCCATCTTGAAAAATGTGAGGCTTGCTCAATGGTATATAAGCAAGCGGTTGCCGATAAGGCATTGATTGACAATGTGATGAATTATGCGGGTAATATTGATGAATCAGCTTCAATTCCCGAATTTATACCCCCGGTAATGTACCGGAAAAAAACCAGCATTTATAAGTTAATACCTTATATTGTCGCAGCTTCAATAATAGGGCTGATTCTATTGTTCAGGACCGACAGGGTGCCGGCAATGGAACCCATTCCTCAAGCCGAGATCCTATTGTATGAATTTTACGACGGGCAGGATCTCAACAAAATGTGGCATGAGAAGTCGCAGATCATAATTCTGCAGGATGAGAAAGGAAATGTA
>JBGOXH010000039.1:0-15008 GCA_041479075.1 Bacteroidia bacterium
AATATTTAATAAACAAGTTTTCAAATAAAAATCCATCCATCCTTTTCTTGTAAAAGTCGGATGGATGGGAACTTAATTTGTAAGGTGAGTTTTATACTGTTATTACCTAAATAGAGTGCCTCTGCAAAATAATGAAATGTTTCTCAGATGAACTTCCTATTTAAAAGAGTATTGTCAATCCAATTCCACCACCTATACCACTAGTAATTGTTCTATAATCGTCTGGATTATCTTTTTTAGCTTTGGTAGTATTTGATGTATATGCAAGTAATAAATCTAGTGATACATTATTGGTCACGAAAAAAGCGCCACCACCACCAATTTCCCAAACAAACTGGCTATAGTTATCAGTACTTGAACTACCATCACTTGGATCATATTTATATTTTGCAGTTCCATATCCAACGCCTCCGTGTACAAAAGGTTTAAATTTACCTTTAAGAAAATAGTATCTTACCGATGGCTCAAAAATTATTGAGGTTGTACTTTCTTTGTCCTTGGTGGCATCCTCTTTCGTATGCATATAAGTTAAAGGAATCTGCAGACCAATAACTAAATTATTTATTACAAAATAGCCACCTCCCAGAGTTAATCCAATCTGAGCTCCACTACCATATGTCCCATCTGCACTTTTAGATTTATACTTCTGAGTTCCGAAAAGGAAGCTCATATTAGATTGTCCGGAAATCATGATCTTTCCCCTGTCGGTTTGACCAACCAGGGTACTGGAATAACACAATAAACAAACAATACAAAGTAACTTTACCGTTCTCATAATTAATTGTATTTTTTAGCCTACTCTTAAGATTTTCGGCATCCTCTCCTTACTCTTTACTCTTTAAGGATTTTCAGGATACTCCTAAAGATTGTCAAGTTAAATAAATAAATTATATGATCCAAAATTATTTTTAAGGGGTCATCTTAAGAAAATCCAGACATCCTTTTTTAAGGAAGAATTCGGATGGATTACAGGATTAGTTATTAAATAGATCCTGAAAATTTATTTCCCCTGGGATTTGTCTTCTTTCTTTGTATAAGGGATTGTAAAGTAAAATGCCGATCCTTCATCAGGCTTGGAATTGAGTCATATTTTGCCTCCAATCAAATCGACGTAAGCTTTGCAAATTGAGAGACCAAGTCCCGCACCCGTATACTGTCTCAATAAAGTACTGTCGATCTGAAAAAACCTGTCAAATATTTTTGCCTGATATTCCAGCGAAATACCTATTCCGGTATCCTTTACAAAAAACTCCAGGAAATCTCCCTTCAGATCATACCCAAAATTTACTCTTCCTTTTTTAGTGAACTTAAATGCATTATTAATAAGGTTTGACAAAATCTGAACCAGTTTTGTACTGTCGGTAACTATTTCAGCTTCTTTATGCAGGAGCGGGGTTTTAAGGCTTAATATTATTTTTTGCGGTTTCTCTTTATAGCTGAATTGCTCACTAAGTTTTCTTAATGTGGTATTAAGGTTAATTTCTTTCATATTTATTTTTGCCTGTCCGCTTTCAACGCTTGCCAGGTCAACAATATCGTTAATGATTGAAAGCAAATGGTTCCCGCTTTGCAAAATAACATCAATAAACTGGTGCCGGTCAGATTCGGAAAGATCAGGTTCAGCAAGAAGTGTTGAAAATCCAAGGATAGCATTCATCGGTGTTCTGATCTCATGTGATACATTATGAAGGAACGCTGTTTTCAGCTTATCGCTTTCCTCTGCTTTCTCCTTTGCTGCAATTAATTCAGCTTCAGCTTTTTTACGTTCGGTAATATCCCTGAAGCTCCAGACTCTTCCGACAGTTTTTCCTCCGATTTTCTGAGGCTGGGAATAACGTTCAAAAAACCTTCCATCAATAAATTCAAGAAGGTCATAGGTAATTGCTTCTTTATCAGAATAAAGGTGCTTTACCTGATTGACAAAATTATCAGGGTATTTCAGCTGAGGCAATACAAAATTAATTGCAACATCATCCTCCATTGATCTTAAAACACTTTGAGGGATACTCCACATCTGGGCAAACTTTTGATTATACTGAACAATTTTACCAGAGGTGCCAACCACTAGGATACCGTCTGCTGTCGATTCAAGGGTTGCCTTCTGAAGAGAAAATGATTTTTCAAGTTCGGCTTCTGAAATCTTTCGTGAAGTAATATCCTCAACCATTGCAAAAAACAGCTGAACCTCTCCCCTGTTGTTACGGATTATATTAACTGTAGTCGAACCCCAGATAACTCTGCCATCTTTTCTGATATAGCGCTTCTCAGTATGATATATCGGTATCTTTTGTGCAACCAGCTGAAGAACTGAGATTTCGTCGTTACTTACGTGATCAGGGTGAGTAAAGTTCCTGAATGTCAGACACAATAGTTCCTCTTCTGTATATCCCAACATCTTACAGAAAGTTGAATTTGCCCTTATGATACTCATGTCCTTACCTGTCATGGCCATGCCGATAGGACTATCCTCAAAGAGCTTCCTGAATCTCTCTTCGCTATCCCTTAGAATTTCCTCTGCATGTTTTCTTTCAGTAATATCCCTGCTGATCGATTGATAGTATTTAACACCTTCGATATCAAATCTTCGTGCACTAATTTCAATTGGGAAAGTAGTACCATCCTTCCTCTTATGGATTGTTTCGAATATAGAATATCCGATTTCATTAAGCTCCTTTAAGTCTTCCTGAAGCCTGTCGACAACCGCATCTGACCGTAACATACTGACATTCTGACCAATAAGCTCTTTACGATCATACAGATAGGTTTCTGTTGCTTTATCATTTACTTCGACAATTGTATAGTTCCTATCAAAAAGGAAAATAATATCGTTGGCAAATTTGAGAATGTAATCAAAATGTCTTACAAGTGCAAGACGATTGAGTTCAGCTTCATATTTTTCGCGATAAAATCTTACCCGCTGATTCCACCAGAAGAATCCCAAAACTGAACCAGTAACCAGAATAAAAAGAAATACGAGAATCTTAATAACTCTGGACTGGAAAGTAAGTGCACCAAATACTTCATCACGATCAACTTTGGCTACCATATACCATGGTGACTCAGGGATTTTTTTCATAGCTGCAATTACCTGGACTCCCCGATAATCGATGGCGTCAGTCGTTTCACTAATCCTCTGGAGAGCCATAGCTGCTGCAAGTTTTTCTTCAGTTACAGGTTTTCTGATTGACAACTCACTGTTTTTCAAATGCCTGAGCTCATTGAGGTAAACAATTTCGTCACCTTCGCGGTGAAAAATCAAAGTCTCAGAAGTTTTACTTGTTACAGGCCATGATTGAATAAGCGGATAAAGAACTTTATAAGGATCTACCCTGAGCACCAGCACTCCAAAAACATTAGTATCGCCAGGTTCGGGTCCTTTCAATGGTACAAGAAGATCGAGGTGAACAAAACTTACTTTTCCTGTTTTATGAAGATCGGTAAGAACTACTTCGCCTTTACGGATAACATCAGGCAATATTGGCACCAGATAATCACCAATAACTGTGTCATGTTCCGGATAGAAGAGTTTTATTTCACATTTATTATTTAAAAAAATCACATTTCTATAATCATAATTTTCAGTAAGTGATTTCAAATCCCGAAGAAGGTCATTTCGCATTACATTGTTTTTATTACGGGAAAGAAAGTCTGAAGACTCCCTTATAAGAGAAGCATTCTGGCTTAAATATGTTCCATCGGCAATACGTTCGCGTCGCCACTGGGTGATCTGCTTCACCTTCAGATCGGCAATTGTGGAAAGCTCCTGTAACCTGTTCGTTAACAGATGGTTTTTTTGATTCTGGTAATAGAAAAAACCAGCTAAAATTGCACCTGCCGAAATAATGAAAAAAAGAACAATAAGAGGCCATAAAACAGCCGGTTTTTGCTTTTGTAAATCCATTATTGCGATCTGTTAAACCTGAATAATACGATACTTAGTTCTGATCAAACATAGTAAAATTAATACTTTCCCTGTAATTTAATACTCCCGATCCGAATTCAAATAACCTGAAAATTATTCCTTTTTAATAATAATTGATGCAAGGATCGAAATAAAGAGAATAGAAACAATTATTCCAAGTGATAAAATTATTGGAATCTCGATATTAAAAAAAGAAGCAAGCATTTTCAATCCGACAAAGGTCAGAATAAAAGCAATTCCAATCTTAATGTATCGGAAATAACTCATTATCCCTGCAACTGCAAAATACAATGATCTCAAACCGAGTATAGCGAAGATGTTTGATGTGTAAACTATAAATTTGTCATGACTAACTGCAAGCACGGCAGGTATGCTGTCTACAGCAAATAGTAAATCTGTTGACTCAATTACTATTAGTACAAGGAACAAAGGTGTTGCAAATATCCGATGGTTCTGTCTGATAAAAAACTTGCTGCTATGTGTTTCATCAGAAACAGGAAGGAACTTTCTGAAGAATCTCACAACCGGATTCTTATCCGGATGCATCTGTGTTTTTTTCTGGAAAAGCATTTTGATTCCTGTAACCACAAGGAAAGCGCCGAAAATAAGTATGATCCAATGAAACTTGTTTATCAGGGCAACACCTGCGAAAATAAAGATTCCTCTCATAACGAGAGCGCCAATGATTCCCCAGAATAAAACTTTATGCTGAAATCTGTCAGGAACTGAAAAAAATGTAAATATGATGATGAAAACGAAAATATTGTCGACACTCAGTGAATATTCAATTACATAACCGGTAAGAAACTCCAGCGCTTTTGTCTTCCCGAACTCATAAAAGACAAACAGATTAAAAAGAAGTGCGAGTGATATCCAGACTGAGCTCCATTTAATAGCTTCTTTTACAGGTACTTTATGATCCTTCTTGTTAAAAACACCCAGATCAAGTGCAAGCATCAGGAAAATAAAAACATGAAACCCAATCCAGAAATAAATATTTATTCCCATTACTTTTCTTATCAGTTCACAAACTTATGAAAAAACTGCTTCGTAATAAATTATTTTTGCTTTGACGGTATTTTAAGCAAGCAGTTATCACCGGTTGTTCCATCCGGAGATCCGTCAGAATAAATCGGAAATCTTTCTTACCTTGTATGACTCAAATAAAAAAATAAAATATTCATGAAAAACACAATCTTCTGTATTATCAGTGTAATATTATTAGCAATGGTTTCAGATTATGCTTCTTCGCAGAAAAAACCTGCAGGAGCTGATCTGATAACGGCTTCAGATCTTGAAAGTCATGTATCCTTCCTTGCTTCTCCTCTTCTCAAAGGGAGAATGAACGGGGAACCCGGGCTTGAAATTGCTCAACAATATATCGTCTCGCAGGTCAGACTTCTTGGACTCAAGCCAGCCAATGGCTCAAGCTATTTTCAACCATATTCAATCGTCAAAAACAGTATAGACCCTGAAAAAACCATGATTCAGGTAATAGAAAAGGGAAAGGATACAGTTACTTTCAGGGAACCAATCTATCAGCTGGTTCCGACCGGACCTACTGATTTCACTCTTGACGGAGAGGTTGTATTTGCAGGATATGGCCTTAAACAGGATAAATATGGATACAACGATTTTGCGGATATCAAGACTCCTGGAAAAATTCTACTGGTAATGACAGGCGCTCCATCACAAGATGGTAAGTACGTTTTTGAAGGTACGAACTGGAAATCCTTTATGAGCATACAGATTAAACTGACTGCCCTCCTCTTCACCCAGGCTAAGGCAGTTATCTTTGTAACAGACCCAAAATCAGGCGCTTCTTCACTTGAAGAGCAAAAACCCGGCATTTCAGGTGAACTAAACTCCTCAAGAAGTCTGAAAGGTGAGAAAACACGTACCTTTAAATATCCAAACATGCCTAAAATTATGTTTGTTCACAGAGCAGTTGCTAATGAACTGCTTAAAGGATCGGGTTTTACACTTGAAGATTTGCAGAATAAAATTGATACTGATCTGAAACCCCATTCTTTCGAAATTCCTGATAAACAGTTGAAAATCTCTGAAGCAATGCTGTCAAGGGAAGAGACTTTGAACAATGTTGCTGCTTATGTTGAGGGCAGTGACCCTGTTCTTAAGAATGAATACATAATTTTTTCAGGACATGCAGATCATATAGGAGGTTCTGGTGATAAAATAAATGCAGGTGCCGATGATGATGCATCAGGATGTGCAGCACTCTTATCAATGGCTGAAGCTTTCCAGAGCCTTGAGAAAAAACCGCTCAGATCAATTTTGTTCTTATGGGTTTCCGGTGAAGAGATAGGTTTGTACGGATCTCAGTCGTATGTAAACAATCCGCTCGTACCTCTTGAAAAAACTGTCGCAGATCTTAATATGGATATGATAGGGAGAGTTAAGGGAGTTGCTGATACTACCAGTGAAACTCCAATGACAGGGCCAAATAAAGTATTTGTCATCACTGACAATCAAAGTAAAGAATTACGTCAAATTGCAGATGAGGTTGATAAAGGAAGTGTTCTGGATCTCGACTACAGTCTGAGCGGGAGAGATCATCCGCTTCAATTATTTGCCCGAAGTGATCACTTTAATTTTGTAAGAAAGGATATTCCGGTATTGTTTTTTACGACAGGATTACACACCGATTACCATACACCCGGAGATGTAATTGAAAAAATTGACTTTAAAAAGATGGAACTGGTTACACGAACCATGTACCAGATAGGATATAATGTCGCAAACAGGAAAACAAGAATTGTGGTTGACAACCCATATAGTAAATGGTAAAAAAACTTATCAACAGGAAAAAATTCATTACAACCACTCTTTCCGGAATTGTCGGTATTAATCTCATTAACAGGTCGTTAGAAACTGAAAACTCAATTATTTCAGTAAACAGAAACATTGGTACTACCGGAATAAGCGTTACACCGGTTTGCTTTGGAGCTCCAAGGACAAATCAGGAATCATTGATACGTTATGCAATTGATAAAGGAATGAACTTCATTGATACAGGTCGTTCATACGGGAACGGGAATAATGAACGGCTTGTTGGCAGGGCAATCGAAGGAATCAGGAAAAATATTATAATTCAATCCAAAATAAGGCTCGATGCCAATGAATTGCCATCTGAAGGGAAAGGGAAAAAAGGTGCAGAAGAGATCAGAACTGCACTTTCATCAAAGCTTGAGGCAAGTCTGAAAGCCTTGAATACTAATTATATAGATATTTTGCTTTACCATGATGCCAGCGATGAGAACCTGCTATTCCATCCGGAAACAATGAAATTTTTTTCTGAAATGAAACAATCAGGAAAAATAAAAGCATGTGGATTTTCAACTCACAATGATTGCATGAATCTTCCGGTACGAAACAATTCCGAAAAATTTTACGATTTGTTTATGGTTCCATTTAATCACAAAGGTTCCTTCATTCATTCTGTAACCGGCAGATATTCAGAGTGGGACCAGACCAGACTGATAAGCATTCTTGAAGATGCCAGTAAAAAAGGTATTGGTATCATTGCCATGAAAACCTGTTCAGCCGGACCTTACTCAACATCTCCTGATTTAAAACCTTGTTTTGCTGAAGCTGTCAAGTGGGTTCTGCAAAAGAAATACATCAGCTCCGCAGCAGTAGCAATGGCAAACTTTGAACAGGTCGATGAACATCTCAGGCTCCTTAATATGTCCTGAAGAATACTTTACAGTCGCCCCTGAAAATCATTTTACTGTGAAAAAACTCCTGACCGGCACTGAATATTTTTTATCAATATCAGGAATGCCGTTGCCGTTAGTGTCCTTCATCCTGCTGAGGAACTCGAGAAGAGCAAGCCACTCCTTGCCCTCCTGAACACCTTCGAGATTATCGTTAACGTCAATAATTGCATTTTTCATTTCGGTAACCCGGTTCCCCTCAGCATCCTTTGGCACCACATTAATAAGACCGAAGCTCGTTTTCTTTATGATGCCAATAAATTCAAGCATATACGAATTTGCAGTTATTGAGTAGAGCTCTTTATTCTTCTTAGAAAAATTCACCTCTTTTATACTTCCATCAGGATGCATTATCTCAATCTTTGCAATTTTTTTCAGAAGACCTTTATCAGGATCATATTCGACCCTGATGCCTGAATAGTAACAATAGTTATCGGGACTCGATTTATACGCTACGAGCAAAATCTCAAGAATGCTCTTGAGTTCCTTTCCCGTGACATATAATCTTGAAAGAGGATAACCCGGCACCTCATCATATCCCGAGCCAAGTGATACCACCCTGAAAATATCCGGAGCAGTCTGAACTCCCACACAAATCTTGTCAAACAGTACACCTGCGGCGATCATGCTGACGTCTGTCCCTGCTTTGCTGTGAACATTTATATAGGAATGTATAGCATCGGCTACAATCGGACCAAGATTACTGTTAATAAAATCCCCGCCATCATTCCCTTCAATCACAAAATCAGTCTCTGCGACAGGCTTGTCATAATCGATTCCCAACGGATCAAGAATCGACATTGAGATTCTTTTCTTCTGCTGATCAATAAGTTCATTGATCTCCCGGTTACCGAGGATCTTATCATCTACCGGTATCAACCGGTAATCATCAACGTGAAGAGTTCCTTCTTTATATGTAAGTGAGATGCGACCGACAAATTGCCCGAATTCACCGGTTTGAATAATTGGAATGCCGTTAACCATGAGAGGCTGTTCCAGCTTTGTATGGGAGTGCCCGCCGACAATAAGGTCAATCCCTTTTACATTTTTTGCAATCTCATAATCTTCTCCTCTCCATTCTCCGTTTTTATCTTTTGAAACTCCTGAATGGGAAATACAGATGATAATATCACATTTCTTATCCTTCAGCTCCTTTACCATTTTTTTAGCAAAAGGGATCTGTTTTGCAAATGTTATCGGTTCTGCCTTGGGTGCTACATGGCCAGCATTCTTACCGAGGATGGAAAAGAAGCCGATCCTGATATTGTCTCTGGTTAAGATCACCTGTCTTCCCAGAATTTGCTCAGATGAAAGCTGCTCAAGATCATCATCTCCCGGATCTTTCGCGCTGAATATTACATTGCTTGCAAGCATCGAGGGAATTTCACCATTCTCCGCCGAGGTTTTTATAATCTGTGCCAGTTTTTTGGGTCCGTAGTCAAACTCATGATTCCCCAGTCCGACAACATCATATCCCATCGACTTCATGAGTCTGAGTTGAAATCCGGTTTTAGGCTCCAGCGGAGTAAAAAGCGTTCCCATGAAAAAATCACCGGCATCAACGGCCAATGTGATTGCTGGATTTTTTTCTTTTTCATCCAGGATTATTGCTCCGATTCGTGCAAAACCGCCTATCGTTTTGTCGTCATTTACAGTGAGGGGCGTGTATTCTGATTCCGGAGAATATCCAATAATACGGGAATGCAGATCGTTGGTATGAAGAATTACAATTTTCTTTTCAGATTGTGCTGCAAGTTGTAAAAGCAGGAAAATAAACAGGAAAACAGCAAATGCTTTTTTCATATAAATTATGTTTTACAGGATAAAAGTATAAAAATTAAATTACCTCAGCTACTACAAATGTGCTTCCACCTACAAAAACCAGGTCTGTTGACAATGCTTTTGAAAATGCTGACTTAAGTGCTTTATTTACAGTAGTATAACTATCACCTTCAAGACCAAATGCAGATGCTTTTTCTTTGAGGATTTTTTCATCAAGAGCACGTGGAACTGAAGCTTTAGTGAAATAATATTTTGCCTGACTGGGGAAAAGAGGGAAAATTGAGTTTAAATCTTTGTCACTCACAAAACCAATAATTATATGCAATCCTGTCGAAGGTATTCTGCTTATCTGTTTCATTACGTATTCCAGCCCTTCTTTGTTATGTCCGGTATCACAGATTGTCAAAGGATTTCTTTTAAGTATCTGCCAACGGCCTTTCAGCCCGGTATTGATAATAACTCTTTTTATGCCGTCGAGCAGATTTTTTTCTGAAAATTTAAAAATCTTTTCAAGGCACTTGAACGACTGGAAAAGTGTCTGAAGATTTTTCATCTGATACTCGCCTCCCAACGGAATGACACCTGAGGTCATTTTGTGTTCAACAAGATCACTGATAACAAAACTGCGCACACCAGCCTGGGATGCTGTATCTTTCAGTCTGCATTTGAAGTTCACGTCGGCAAAATAAATTTCAGACTTTGTCTCGGATGCACGTGAGATAAAAATATTCTTAGTATCCGGCTTTGTTTCACCAATTACTGCAGGAATATTTTTTTTAATTACTCCTGCTTTTTCAGAAGCGACTTTGGCAATAGTATTACCCAGAAGATCCATATGATCGTGTCCGATGTTTGTAATTATCGAAAGAACCGGATTAATAATATTAGTAGAGTCGAGCCTTCCACCCAGTCCCACTTCAATAACTGCCACATCTACATTTTCTTTGGAAAAATAAAGGAAAGCCATAGCGACAGTCATTTCAAAAAAAGAAGGTTTCAATGAATCAATAATTCCACGATGTTCTTTGACAAATGTTGTAACCTCTCTTTTTGGTATCATTTTACCATTCACTTTTATTCTTTCCCTGAAATCTTTCAGATGTGGAGAAGTGTATAGGCCTGTTTTGTAACCAGCTTCCTGCAGAACCGATGCTATCATATGCGATACAGATCCTTTTCCATTAGTTCCCGCCACATGAATGGTTTTGTATTTCAGATGAGGATGACCAAAATACTCATCAAGCGCAAGGGTATTATCAAGGTTGTTCTTGTAAGCAGCTTTGCCGATCCGGTGATATGCAGGGAGCTGAGAAAAGAGAAATTCGAGTGTTTGTTTATAAGTCATTATGTAACGGGTTCAAGGTTCAAAGTTTCAAAGTCAAGGTTTAAAATTTTAAATCCTTGTACCGTACACCTTGTACCTTTTTCTTTGATCTTTTGTCTTTTGTCTTTGATCTTTTGTCTTCACCAATGGTTCCGCCTTATCTTTTCTGGTTCAAATCTTTCAGGTATTTCCTTTGGGATCTTCACCGGGACTCCAACTGATACAATTGACAGGGGGTGAACATGCTTAGGAAGTCCCAGTATCGAACTGATAGCTTTTATTCTTTCCCCTCTTGGTTCAACACCCAGCCATACTGCGCCAAGCTCCATTGAATGAGCTGCCAGCAGAATATTTTGTGTCGCTGCTGAGCAATCGAGCTTATAGTAACCCGGGCCATTCTCTATCTTGTCATCTCCACAAACAACAATTGCGTGACTGGCTTCAGCCAGCATTGATGAATAAGGATGCACTTTCATAATTTTCTTCATCACCTCTCTGTCATCAATAACTATGAAATGCCATGGCCTTCTATTCCTTGCTGAAGGAGCGTACATTCCAGCTTTTATAATTGCTTTTATTTTCGCTTCATCAATTCGTTCTCCAGTGTATTTCCTGATACTACGCCGTGAAATCAATCCTTCAAAAAGTTCCATAAGCACCTGAATTTTTTACAAATTAACATACTTTAATAACAGATAACAATTAATACTGTTTTTTTAGTTAATTTTACAGTTTTAATAAAAGATATATTTTTAATTTAATATGCTGATCTTAAACTATTTAACTAATGGCGAAAAAGCATAATAAGAAACTTTTTATCATCGATACCAATGTTCTCCTCCACGATTATAAATGTATTTACAATTTTGAGGAAAATGATGTAATAATTCCCATTGTTGTTCTGGAAGAGCTGGATAAATTCAAAAGAGGCAACGATATCATCAATTTTCACGCAAGAGAATTCACAAGGGAGCTTGATAAATTATCGGGAGATATGCTTTTGACAGCTAAGATTCCGCTGGGAGAGAATCTTGGTAATCTGCACATTGAGACAGGCAGGGACTTTTCAGATAAAGTAAGCCAGTCTTTCCCGGAAAGAACAGCAGATCATCGTATACTGGCAATTGCGGAATATGTTTGTAACTCCAACAAGGATAAAGCTGTTGTCCTGATCACAAAAGACATCAATCTTCGCATGAAGGCTAAATCGCTGGGAATCATAGCTCAGGATTACGAAAACGATAAAGTTGCCAACATTGATGACCTCTATAAGGGAATTAAAATACTTGAGGGTGTTGACCAGGAGCTTATAAGCAAGCTATATGAGCTTCCTGAGGGAGTAAATTCAGAAGAATTCAAGCTCGAAGCCGATCTGAAGGGACATCAATTCTATATCATGAAGAATAACGGATCGAGTGCTCTTGCTCATTTTAATCCGGTAAACAGGCTTCTGAACAGGGTGATCAAGCAGACTACTTATGGAATTGATCCACGTAATGCTGAACAGACTTTTGCACTGGAAGCATTGTCAAATCCTGACATTCAGCTTGTTTCGCTGACAGGTAAGGCAGGTACGGGAAAAACCCTTCTGGCACTTGCTGCAGCGCTTGCACAACATAAAAGATACAAGCAGATATTTCTTGCCCGCCCGATTGTTCCTCTTGCAAATCGTGATCTTGGATTTCTTCCTGGCGATGTGAAGGAGAAAATGGATCCATATATGCAACCGTTGTATGACAATCTTACAGTTATAAAACATAAGTTCAGCCATCAGAGCCCGGAGTTCATTCGTATCAATGATATGATGAAAGAAGAAAAGCTGGTCATTACACCGCTTGCCTATATCAGGGGAAGAAGCCTGTCAAGTATTTTTTTCATAGTTGATGAAGCTCAGAATCTGACACCGCATGAAATAAAAACCATTATTACCCGTGCCGGTGAAGGAACTAAAATGGTTTTTACCGGTGATATTGAACAGATTGACTCGCCTTATCTTGATACAGCATCGAACGGGTTAAGCTACCTGTCGGACAAAATGAAAAATCAGGATATTTTTGCCCATGTCAATCTTGTCAAGGGGGAACGAAGCTTCCTTGCAGAACTGGCAAGTAAATTATTATAGAAAACAAAAAATAAATTCTCTAATAAGATTGATTCCTTATTTAAAATCATTCTAAATTAACAGTACCATTAATAAGTGTAAGAAATACATTTAATCCATGAAAATAAAATCATATCAGGTGTTTTTCCTGCTGGTTCTTTTTCTGACCGGAGTCTCAGTAACCTCTTCGGCTCAATCAAAACCAAAGAAAGTAAAAAATCAGAAAAAAGCTAAAACTGAAACTGTACAATTATTTAACGGAAAAGATCTGAGCAACTGGGTCATTCAGCTTAAGGATCCTTCAGTCGATCCGACAAAGGTTTTCTCAGTCCAGAATGGTGTAATTCATATTACAGGGAATCCCTTTGGATACATGCGGACAAATGAATCATTTTCTGATTACCAGTTGAACGTCGAATGGCGCTGGCCAGTCGAAGCAACAAACAGTGGAGTATTTATCCATGCCCAGCTGCCGGATACAATATGGCCAAAATGTATTGAATGCCAGCTTGCTGCAGGAAATGCCGGAGATTTCATTTGTGCCGGAGGAAGTGATATGAACGAAAGAAGCGATAAATCAAAAAAATCAGTTAAAAAAATGGCTGCCTCCTCGGAAAAGCCTACAGGTGAATGGAATACTATGGAGGTTACCTGTACAGCCAATACAATTACTGTATATGTAAATGGTGTACTTCAGAATAAAGCAACAGGGGTAAGTGCCAGCAGCGGATATATTTGCCTGCAAAGCGAAGGCAAAGACATAGAATTCAGAAATGTTTATCTGACACGACATAAAAAATAGTAAACCAGATAAATTCTAATTTCCTTTTAATAATCTAATTACCCCCTTTCTTTTTCCCCCAAGGGGGAAATTTAATACAACTCCTTCCCCCGTGGGGGAAGGCCGGGAAGGGGGTAAAAAAATATGAATATCCAAAAAAAGAAAATAGCATTTCAAACTCTTGGTTGCAAGCTGAATTTTGCCGAGACTTCAACCATTTCAAGATCATTTCCTGAAGAGTCTTTCGAAAAAGTGCCTGCCTCAAAAAAAGCTGACATATATATAATTAATACATGTTCAGTTACCTATGTTGCTGATAAAAAATGCAGGCAGGCAATAAAAAAGTTCGTCAGACAATCACCCGATGCATTCATAGCAGTTGTAGGATGTTATGCTCAGCTTAATCCGCAGGAAATCTCTTCAATTCCCGGAGTTGATCTGGTACTCGGGATTAATGAAAGATTCGATATTGCAAATTATATA
The DNA here is from genome assembly GCA_041479075.1 of Bacteroidia bacterium. GTDB lineage: Bacteria > Bacteroidota > Bacteroidia > Bacteroidales > VadinHA17 > LD21. Next base: position 14,131 of record JBGOXH010000039.1, read on the forward strand.
AGCACTCTGGAGAAAAAGAAAAGAGGAGAAATTCATTCCTGCGACCTCTCTTTGACCGACAGCTTTATTCCTTCATATTCAATTGGTGACAGAACCAGGTCATTCCTGAAGGTGCAGGATGGATGCGACTACGGATGTGCATATTGCACAATTCCTCTGGCAAGAGGTGGCAGCAAAAACCCTGAAATTAAGACACTTATCGATGAGGCAATCAGCATTGCTGCGAGAGGCGTAAAAGAGATAGTGCTTTCGGGAGTAAATATTGGTGATTTTGGAAAATCGACAGGCGATTCATTTACTGATCTTCTGAAAGAACTGGTAAAAATTCCGGGCATTGAAAGACTAAGGATCTCGTCTATTGAACCCAACCTGCTGAACGATGAGCTTATTGAAATGACAGCCGGTAATCCTAAAATCCTTCCTCATTTCCATATACCGCTTCAGAGCGGTTGCAACAGGATACTTGGGCTTATGAGAAGAAGATATAAAAGGGAGCTATTCGCTGAAAGGGTCAGGATGATCAGAAAATTTCTTCCACTGGCAGGAATCGGAGCTGATGTGATAATTGGTTTCCCGGGAGAAAATGATTCAGATTTTGAGGACACATATAGATTTCTGGAAAGGCTTCCTCTCTCCTATCTTCATGTCTTTCCATTCTCGGAACGACCCGGGACAGCAGCTGTAAATATGCAGGGAAAAATAAGCCATGAAAAAAAGGAAGATAGAAGTAAAAGACTCCTTGCACTTTCAAAATTCAAACATTTTGAATTCCTTGAATTAAATACCGGACAAACAGCTGATGTTCTGTTTGAAAAAAACGGAATTGACGGGATGATTAATGGGTATACCGGAAACTATATCAGAGTTGAATATCCATG
>JBGOXH010000119.1:0-8572 GCA_041479075.1 Bacteroidia bacterium
AAGAGGATTCAATCATCGCTTATGGGAGTGAGCTGACCGGGGCGGGCATCGTTAAGCAGGAACAACTCGACGAAATCAGGCGTGATACGGCAGAACTGATAACGCACATTCTGAAACTGACTGTAAATGACGATATTTCTCCAAGGCTGGATCTGAAAAAAGATCCTGATGCCATTGGTAAGATGATGTTTTCAAATGGCTCAGAAATCAAAATGGAAGAGGGTTCACCTGAAGTTCTGATTCCACTTGAAGAAAATCCACGCGTCAAATCTCTGAAAAATAAGGAAAGATTTTATAAAGACAAGGATGGAAAGCTTGTTTCAAAAGCAAAACTATTCCAGCTACGTGACGGAATATTTGAAGCAATTATTGACCGGTTCTATAAAGATCCAACTCTTGCTGCATGGGGTGAAGAAAACCGTGACTGGGGCGGGGCATTTGCAGTTTACCGTGGACTGACTGAAGCTCTTCCTTACAACAGGCTCTTCAATTCGCCGATATCGGAAGGGGCAATCGTCGGTACTGCAATTGGTTACGGAATGTGCGGAGGAAGAGTTATTGCCGAAATAATGTACTGCGATTTCCTGGGAAGATCAGGAGATGAAATCTTCAACCAATTGCCTAAATGGCAGGCTATGAGCGGAAATATTATAAGGATGCCAGTGGTAATCAGAGTCTCCGTTGGTTCAAAATACGGGGCACAACATTCTCAGGACTGGTCATCGCTGACTGCACATATTCCCGGTTTGAAAGTTGTTTTCCCGGCAACTCCTTACGATGCTAAAGGTCTGATGAACACTGCATTACAGGGAACTGATCCTGTGATTTTCTTTGAAAGCCAGAGGATATACGATGTTGGTGAAATGTTTCACGAATCAGGTGTTCCTGAAGGCTATTATGAAATTCCTTTTGGTGAGCCCGATATAAAAAGAGCAGGCGAAGATCTGACAATTCTTTCAATAGGTGCGACATTGTATCCGGTAATAAAAATTGCTGATACTCTTCAGGAGAAATATGGGCTCAGCGCAGAAGTGATTGATGCCAGAACGCTTGTCCCGTTTAATTATGAACCTGTTATTGAGTCAGTTAAGAAGACCGGCAGAATTGTCCTTGCCAGTGATGCTTCATCGCGGGGTTCATTCCTTAAAGAGATGGCACAAACAATAACAGAGCTGGCTTTCGATTATCTTGATGCTCCTCCGGTCGTTGTTGGTTCACGCAACTGGATCATTCCTGCATTTGAAATGGAAGAGTTTTTCTTCCCGCAACCTGACTGGATACTGGATGCTATTCATGAAAAAATTATGCCGCTTAAAGGATATGAACCGAAACATGACTTTTCAAATGAGAAAACAATCAGTTTGAATAAGGAAGGAGTTTAAGGTTTAAGGTTTGGGGTTCTGTGTTTAGAATATTCAAAATCTTTGCGAACTTTGCGGTTTATTTTCGACATAATCTGTATAATTAAAAATGGAACAAATCATAAAAAATATAAAAGAAAAAACAGGATTCATCATCGATATGGATGGTGTTATCTATCATGGAAACAAGCTATTACCAGGTGTCGACGAATTTCTTGCGTGGCTTGAAAACTCGGGCAAAAAATATTTATTCCTTACCAATGCCAGCGAACGGACTCCAAAAGAGCTTCATGAGAAGCTGAAAAGACTTGGAATAAATGTAGGTGAAGACCATTTCTATACGAGCGCTCTCGCAACAGCCGGTTTTCTTGCAAGCCAAAAACCGAATGGAAGCGCTTATATAATAGGAGATGCAGGACTTATTCATGCACTTTATAGTGTAGGATACACAATTAATAATGTAAATCCGGACTATGTCGTAGTTGGCGATACTCATGGATATAATTTTGAAAAAATTGAGCTGGCTGTGAACCTTGTTTTGAGAGGTGCAAGGCTTATAGGTACAAATCCGGATATCAGCGGGCCGGTTGAAAATGGAATTACTCCTTCAACCAAAGCTCTGATAGCACCAATAGAAATAGCAACCGGGAAAAAAGCTTATTTTGTCGGGAAACCCAACCCGCTGATGATGCGGATAGCCCTCAAAAAGCTTGGAGTAAAAAGAGAAGAGGCAATAGTTATTGGCGACAGGATGGATACAGATATCAGGTGCGGACTGGAATCTGAAATAGATACTTTACTGGTTCTCAGTGGAATTACTGAGCGTAATGATATTGATAAATTCCCATATCGTCCGCAATATGTTTTAAATGGGATAATTGATTTGGTGTAAGGTACCAGGTTCAAGCTTGCCTGCCGTATCTTTAGCAAAGGCAGGGTTTAGGGTTCAGAGATTGAATTTAATAATAAAGAGCATGAAGAAAGATCTCAAATACAAAAAAGAGCGGAAAGAGGTTGCCCGTTTTATGCGTCGTCTTTACAAGCAGGGGCTTACAACAACTTCCGGAGGGAATATAAGTCTGCGCGTATCGGACGATGTAATAGTTATTACTCCATCCGCTACCGATAAAGGCAGGATGAAATGGAAGGAGGTTGGTTTGATGTCATTACTGGAAGAGAATCTCACTCCTGACCTTAAACCTTCAATTGAATCTGCTCTTCATATTAAAATATACAGAAAAAATAAAGAAGTATCGGCAATCATTCATGCCCATCCGGTATTTGCATCATCATTCACGGCAATGAAAACTACAATCGATACAAGCCTGACTGCCGAAGCAAGAGCAATTTGCGGCGAACCCGGGTTTGTGCCTTATGCTTTGATGGGATCTGGAGAACTTGCTGAAATAGTTTCACAAAATGCTCTGGAATCTGATATTCTCCTGCTTGAAAACCATGGAGTTCTTACAACAGGACCGGATCTTTTACAAGCCTTTGATAAACTGGAGATTCTTGAAAATGCCGCTAAAATGACATTGATTGTAAAAATGAACGGTAAGAAAAGGGCATTGAGTGCATTAGAGATCCGTGAAATTGATAAACTGTTCCGATGATAAAAGGCGTTCTTTTTGATATGGACGGTGTTCTTGCAGATTCAGAACAATTCATTTGCAAAGCTGCTATAATAATGTTCTCCGAGATTGGATTAAAAGTCCAACCTGAAGATTTTAAGCCATTTGTGGGTACCGGTGAAAACAGGTATATCGGAGGAGTTGCTGAGAAATACAATCTGAAAGTCGATATTGAAAAGGTAAAAGCAAGGACTTACGAAATTTATCAGAAGATAATAAAGGGAAAACTGAAGCCATTACCCGGTGCACGTGATTTTGTTGATTACTGCAGGGAAAGAGGCTTTAAAATTGCTGTCGCTACCAGCGCTGATACCGTAAAAATGGAGGCTAACCTCAGGGAAATTGGAATACCTGCTTCAACTTTTAATGCAACAGTAAACGGAGTCGATGTCGAAAACAAGAAACCATTCCCTGATATTTACTTAAAATCAGCTGAAAAAATCGGTCTGAAACCTGAGGAATGCCTTGTTATCGAGGATGCTGTAAGCGGTATAAAAGCTGCAAAAGCTGCCGGATGCAAATGTTTGGCGCTGACCACTTCATTCGACAGATCTTTGCTTCACGAAGCTGACTGGATTTGCGAATCTCTTGAAAAAGTACCTGAAGAAGCGATCAACTGGTAATAATTAACTTTGTATATTTCTTATATTCAAACAGATACAAAACAATAAGCAGGTGAAGGAAAATTTTCTATCTAAAATTCCCTGGTTCGATGAACTGAATAAAAGGATGACCGGCATAAATCTTCCTGAATACAGGGAGGTCAATGGCCATATTCATACACCCTATTCTTTCAGTGCCTTCGACAAGCTGGAAACAGCTTTTACTATGGCGAAAGATGAACAGGTAACTGTTCTCGGGATTAATGATTTTTTTGTGACTGACGGATTTGAAGCATTCAATAATGGTTGTCTAAGAAATAATATTTTCCCGTTGTTCAATATTGAATTTATTGGCCTTCTTAAGGAAGAACAAAAGAAAGGCATAAGAATAAATGATCCAAACAATCCCGGCAGGATATATTTCAGCGGAAAAGGGCTTGACTATCCTTTTAATTTAAGCTGGATAAAGAAATGGCAGCTTAATAAAGTTATTAAAGAGAGCCAGAACCAGATTAAAGCCATGATTGGCAAATTGAATAATCTGATTCAACAAATAAATCCCTCACTTTCAATTAAATATGAAGATATAAAAAAGAAATTTGCACATAATCTTGTCCGCGAGCGGCATCTTGCAAAAGCAGTCAGGTATCTTGCAATTGAAAACTATAACACTACAGATAATCAGCTAAGATTTATCGAATCTCTTTATGGTGGGAAACAATCAAAGACAGGAATGGGCAATCCGGTTGCACTTGAAAATGAGATCAGGTCGAATTTGCTGAAAGCCGGTGGTGCTGCCTTTGTTGAAGAAGATGAAAGCTCTTTCCTGGAACTTAAGAAAATTAAAAAGATAATTATCGAGGCAGGAGGTATTCCTTGTTATCCTGTTCTTTTGGATGATGCCTCGGGCAAATACACTGAATTTGAGGCAGATGCAGAAAAGCTTTTTAAAACACTGTCATCTCTCGGCATCAGATGTATTGAACTGATACCCGGAAGAAATGATTCTTCAGTTCTTAAGAATTTTGTTGAGTTTTTCGATGAAAAAGGTTTTATCATCACCTTTGGAACTGAGCATAACACTCCCGAGCTCACTCCGATAGCCGTGGCAGCAAGAGGATCTGTATCCCTTGATGAATCATTAAAAAAGATTTCCTGGAATGGAGCATGTGTTATTGCTGCACATCAGTATCTTCGGGCACACGATCGTCAGGGTTATGTACTCGACGATGGGACCCTGAGCGTGGATCAAAGAGACGAACTGGCCAGACTCGGACAATTAGTCATAGAATATTATTTAAACATAAAAGAATATGAATCTGGAAATTAAGGAGCTGATTGAAATATCAAGGCATTACGGAGCAGATAAGAACTTCGTAATTGCCGGTGGCGGAAATACATCCTTTAAAGACGAAAAAACCATATGGGTAAAGGCAAGCGGATATCCGCTGGCCGATCTTACCGAAGATGGTCTCGTTGCTTTGAACAGGGAAAAGCTTCAGGAAATATCACATAAAATTTATTCTGACGATCAGGTGATAAGAGAAGACCAGGTTAAGACGGACCTGAATAACAGTATTATCGATCCATCACAGAATAAGCGTCCTTCAGTTGAGACATCCCTGCACGATCTTATACAGTATAAATATGTGGTTCACCTTCACCCTACCCTGATTAACGGAGTGCTTTGCAGCCGGAATGCAAAAAACCTGACGCTGCAGCTCTTTGATGATAAGGTACTTTTTGTTCCATACACCGATCCCGGTTATACACTTTTTAAAAAGCTCGAAAAGGAGATTTTAGATTACCGTGAAAAGCTTCAAAACGATCCAAAAATAATTTTCCTCGAAAACCACGGCATTTTTGTCGGGGCTGATACGACAGATGAAATAAAGAAAATTTATAATAAAATTATCAGTACAATAGAAAAGCAGATCCCTCAAATTACCGGAATTGAACAGCTGCCATATAATCCATTATTGCACAAGGTGCTGCCCGGAATACGGATGATGCTTTCCGAAGAAAAATCCAAAGTTATCAGATTCCGTCATAACACACTGATCTCCAAGTATTATACAAATCACCAGGAGTTCCATAAAATTTCACTACCTCTTATTCCCGATGCTATTGTTTATTGTAAAACAAGATTTCTTTATATTGAACAGTCTTCAACTACAGAAAAGATCCTCGATTCTTTCAGAAACCAGCTTCCCCGTTTTAAGAATGAGTATGGTTACTATCCGAAAGTTGTTGTAATTAAGGATATGGGAATTCTGGCAATTGACGAAAGCTATTCTGCTGCTGAATCTGTACTGGATGTTTATGAAGACCTAATAAAAATTTGTCATTATGCCTTGCAGTGCGGCGGAATAAAATTCCTGACACCTGAGCAGGTTTCTTTTATTGATCAATGGGAGGTTGAAAATTACAGGAGAAAGATTTCAAAATCTGGAAGTCTGGAAAATAAGCTAGCAGAAAAAATTGCTGTTGTCACAGGAGGTGCGCAGGGATTCGGCGCAGGAATAGCTGAAGCGCTGTACAGGATGAATCTCAATGTTGTTGTCGCTGATCTTAATGATGAAGCAGGAAAGGCTTTCGTGTCAAAATTAAATAATGAAAAATCGTCGGGCAAAGCGCTGTTTGTAAAAACAGATGTTTCTGATTCTGAATCTGTAAAAAATCTCATAGCTGTAACTGTAAATGAATTCGGCGGTCTTGATCTTATGATCAGCAATGCCGGTGTTCTTAAAGCCGGAGGTCTTGACGAAATGGAGCCTGATGTATTTTCGAAAACCACCGAAATTAATTATAACGGATATTATCATTGTGCCAAATATGCTGCAGAGGTCATGAAGCTGCAGAACCAGGAGAAGCCTGACCATTTTGCTGATATTATCCAGATCAATTCAAAATCAGGACTTCGCGGAAGCAATAAAAATTTTGCCTATGCGGGAGCTAAATTCGGAGGAATCGGTCTGACGCAATCCTTTGCTATGGAGCTTGCTCCTTTCAGGATAAAGGTCAATTCAATCTGCCCGGGAAATTTCTATGAAGGACCTCTCTGGTCCGACCCTCATAACGGACTTTTTGTGCAATATCTGAAAACAGGAAAGGTTCCGGGAGCAAAAACAATTGAAGATGTAAAGAAATTTTACGAGGACCAGGTTCCGATGAAGCGAGGATGCAAGCTGGAAGATATAATGAAAGCCTTGCTGTATATTGTGGATCAGGAATATGAAACAGGACAAGCTGTTCCGGTAACTGGTGGGCAGGTGATGCTGGGATAATGGCTCAGGGCTCAGAGCTCAGAGCTCAGAGCAGGACAGATTCCCCCTTTGAAGAGCCTGTCCCGCGTATCCGCCAGCCGGCGGAGAAGCGGGAGGGAGAGGGGGATGTTTATAAAAATTGTATAAAAATCACATGAAAACAAAAGCAGTTCGCATCTATGGAAAGAAGGATCTCCGGCTCGAGGAGTTTGACCTTCCTGAGATGAAGGACAATGAGATCCTTGCACAGGTCATATCCGACAGCATCTGCATGTCGTCTCATAAAGCTTCTCTGCAAGGCGCTGACCATAAGCGGGTTCCTGATGATATCCATATAAATCCCACAATTATAGGACATGAATTTGCGGGTGTTCTCCTTGATGTTGGCAAAAAATGGAAGCATAAATTTCGCAAAGGACAGAAATTTTCAATTCAGCCGGCAATGGCTCAGACAGGTTCTCTCGATGCACCAGGTTATTCTTACCGATATATCGGCGGTGATGCCACGCATATTATAATTCCGAATATTGTGATGGAGGCAGATTGCCTTCTTCAATATGATGGAGAAGCATTTTTCCCTGCTTCTCTGTCGGAACCAATGTCGTGCATTATTGGTGCTTTTCATGCAAGTTATCATATTCCACCCGGAACTTATAAACATGAAATGGGTATCCGGAAAGGGGGTAAAATGGCAGTACTGGCCGGTGTTGGTCCGATGGGGCTTGGTGCAATTGATTATGCACTGCATCAGGAACGGAAGCCCGGACTTCTCGTTGTAACCGATATCGACGATAGCAGGTTATCGCGGGCTGCTTGTCTTTTTACTCCGGAACATGCTGAAAAAGAAGGTGTCAGGCTTTTTTATGTTAACACTGCAAAAATAAATGACCCTGTAAAACATTTAAGAGAGCTATCCGGAGGAACCGGGTATGACGATGTTTTCATTTTTGCACCTGTAAAACCTGTTATTGAACAGGGTGATGCAATTCTTGGATTCGACGGATGTCTCAATTTCTTTGCCGGTCCCACGGACCCTGAGTTCAAGGCTGAATTTAACTTTTACAATGTACATTATGCATTTACCCATATCGTCGGCACATCTGGCGGGAACACTGATGATATGCGGGAATCGCTGAAGCTGATGGGAGAGAGGAAAATTAATCCGGCCGTTATGATAACTCATGTCGGGGGTCTTGATGCAGTTATTGACACTACATTGAACCTGCCAGAGATCCCTGGTGGCAAAAAGCTGATTTACACCAATATATCAATGCCGCTGGTTTCACTTTATAAGCTTGGAGAAATGGGAAGAACAAATCCTTTTTTTGCTGACCTGCATGAGATTGTTTCAAAAAACGACTATATCTGGTCACTTGAAGCAGAAAAGCATCTTCTGGCAAATGCAAAAACCATCTAATAATCCCTTCTCCTCTGATTATTATTTACCCTTCCTCCAAATTACTAAACCCATCCCCCAGCCCCTTCCCTTAAGTCTAAGGGAAGGGGAGCAAATACCTGAAATATAATCTGATAAGTCCCTTCCCTTATTTTTAAGGGAAGGGATTTAGGGAAGGGTTTAGCTAATAGCAGGGAAGGGGTTGGGGGATGGGTTTGGTAATTTGGGGGAAGAATTAAGATAAAGTAGGTAGAAGGATTAATATCTATATTTTGCTGCAAACTGCTGAGATATATAATTCTCATAACTCATGCAC
>JBGOXH010000124.1:0-8135 GCA_041479075.1 Bacteroidia bacterium
GAGGTTCGGGTTTTGATGCAAGTCCTAAAGTGATATATGTAGTCGACGGGACGATACTTCCAAATACGGCCGACCTGAATTTGGACGACATCGATAACATAAGTATTCTTTCAGGCCCTGCCGCAGCAGCAATCCTTGGCTCCCAGGGAGCAAACGGGGCTGTAATTATAACAACAAAAAAAGCAAGAACTGACGGACATAGATCCTTCGGAGTGGAACTGAATTCCGGTTTTCTTTCATCGTTTGTTTACCTCCTTCCCAACTTTCAGAATGATTATGCGGGCGGAAATATTTCTGACCTGATTAGATATACTTATAAAGAGACCGATCCTGTTGAATGGAAAGCGCTTGATGGCAAATATTACCGTAACTACTCGGATGATGCCAGCTGGGGGCCAAGAATGGCCGGTCAGGAATACATACCCTGGTATGCCTGGTACCCGGGATCAAAATATTCCGGGACTACGGCAAAACTTCTTCCCCAGCCAAATAATATACGGGAATTCTTTGAAACCGGATTGACGTTTAATAATAATATTGCGTTCAACAGGACTGGTGAGGATTTCAATATCAGGGTTTTGTTCGGAAATATTTCCACCACGGGAAACCTTCCCCTGACCTCAATGAAAAAGAATTCTTTCGCCGTAAAGACATCATATAAAATAGGAAAGAAATTTACAATTGCTGCCAATGTTAATTTTTTCTCCACCCTGACAAAAGGTAATTTCAATGATGCTTATGGAAATCAAGCCTCGGGTATTTTCAATCAATGGTTCCACAGGGACCTTGATATGAATATAATGAAGGAATTAAGAGGACTGCGTTCCCCGGTAGGCAGTCTGGCATCATGGAATCACAGTGACCCTCCGGTTTATAATCCGGATGATCCTATTCTTTTTTATGGACATATGTATAGTTTAAATCCTTATACATTCAGGGATTATCAGAAACAATACACAAAATCGGATCGTCTTTTCGGGGATGTTTCTTTAAGCTACAGGATAATTGAGGGTCTTGATTTTAAGGTTACCTACCGCCGACAGCAGAATAATGATTCAGGCGAACTTAAACAATACGCGGAGATAGCTGAAAGCAATGAGGATTCAGGAAGCCTGCCGGGGTTTGGATACTACAGGAATTCAACAGGCTACTCAATCCGTGAAAACTACGAAACACTTCTCTCTTTCAGTAGAAAATTCGGCAAAATTTCTTTGAATGCGAATGCAGGTTCGGACTTTTTCAGTGCTGTGTCGGGATCCAATACTGAGAATACGGTGAACGGACTAAATGTCAGAAATCTTTTTGCAATATCCAACTCAAAGGATCAGCCATCTCTTGCACAAACATATTCGGCTGAAAAGTACAAGGCTGTTTTTATCCGCGGTGATATCGGATTCCGTGATTTCGTTTTCGGCGAATTTACTGTCAGAAATGACTGGTTCTCTACCCTCCCTCCTGACAATAACTCAATTCTGTCGAAATCACTTGGCGTATCTTTCGTTTTCAGCGATCTTTTAAAGCTCTCATGGCTTAGCTATGGCAAGCTGCGGGCATCATGGGGAGAAATTCCGACAGCTATTGGTGTATTTGTGTATCCGGGCAGTGCATATTCAGTGGAACAATTCCAATGGGACAATAACTTTGTTATGAAAACTCCCAATGAGCTTGTCGATCCTGCTATTAAAGGGGATGTGAAAACACAGAAAGAGATTGGACTGGATCTGAGGTTTCTCAATAACAGGGTAGGCATTAATTTAACTTATTGGGACGGAACTGAAAAAAATATTCCTTATAAAATTGCCATACCCGGTTTCAGCGGTTATTCATCAATGTATCTAAATACAGGCAAGATTACCAAGAAAGGACTCGATCTTACGCTTAGTTTTATACCACTGAATTTAAGTAATCTTAAATGGGATTTAAATGGCACTGTCTCCTGGCTGATTAACAATGAAGTTGTAAAGATTGCCGATGGGATAGACAGGTTTGTTGTTCAGTCATTATGGGGGGGAGGTTTTCCTGATCTTGTTCACGCTGAGGGTTATCGATGGGGCCAACTGTTCGGAAGCGGGATGAAGATGTATAATGGTAAACCTGAACTGAATGCTGACGGATCATATGTTGCAGATCCTCAGAAATATTTCGGATCAATTATTCCTGATGTTACAGGCGGAATTCAGAATACCTTCAGGATAATGAAAAATATCTCAGTAGCTGCCAATATTGATTACCAGTTCGGGGGGAAGTTCTGGTCCCTTTCAGAGTTTTTTGGTACATTTTCAGGAATGACTGCCAGAACTACAGGGCTGAATGACAGGGGCATCCCAATTCGTGATCCTTTAGCGGATGGGGGAGGCGTTCATGTTTTCGGGGTTGATGCCACAACACATGAAGATGTCGATTATTACATTGATGCCCAGGACTATTTTCATAGTTTTATTAACCTGGGCATCTGCGATCCTTTTGTTTATGATCTGACTTACATAAAATTCCGGGAATTGACTATTGGTTATGATATCCCGGTGGGTAAAATTGGAAACCTGGGGAAATTCATCCAGAACGCAAACTTCTCCCTGATAGCTCAGAACTTTTGGCTGATCTATGCTAAAGAGTATGATTTTGATCCCGCGGAAATTACTTATGCTGATGGAGAAACAGGTCAGTTTCCCAGTTTTCGGTCATTCGGGATGAATTTAAAGATCAACTTTTAAATAGGTGGTAATTACCAAAATATAAAGGTCATGAAAACCAAAATTATAATATCCGTTATTCTGATTGCTCTTACCGGTTCAGGATGCAGCAAGCTGAAAGACTTCGGTGATACAAATATAAATCCCTTTACAACCAATGTTCCGGTAACCGCAGCTTTACTGACTTCTGCCCAGATAGACCTAGGTTATGCTGAGGTCGCTTCAGGATTATATTGCCAGTATTTTTCTCAGACTTTTTATACTGACGTCTCCTGTTACAGTGCGAATAACTTTTCTAACTCTATGGATTTTTATACAGGTGGTTTATATGATCTCCAGAATATAATTAATACCAATAGTAATGATGCCACTAAAGCAGATGCTGAATACTGGGGTGCAAATGAAAATCAGATTGCAATAGCACGGATATTAAAAGTATGTAATTTTCAGTTAATAACCGACTACTTTGGAGATGTTCCATATACAGATGCACTTAAAGGCAAACTTGAAATTAAATACGACACACAGGAATCAATCTATAAGGACCTTATTAATGAACTGACTGGAGCAGTGGCTCAGTTTACAACAGGCATGCCCATTAAGGGAGATATTATTTATAAAGGCGATACCGGCAAATGGAAGAAATTTGCGAATTCACTCAGGATGATCCTGGCACTCAATCTGTCCAAACGTTACCCGGGTGCTACAGAATATGCTGCCAGCGAGTTCAGGGCAGCACTGATCTATGCTACAGGATCAATTGAATCAAACACGGATAATTTCCAGCTTAATTATCCGGCCAATTCATCATACAAGAATCCATTTTATAACGAATTCCTGGGAGGAAATACTGCCGAAAGTGCTACTATCGTTTCTATTCTTAATGATTACATCGGAGGTGATAAAAGGCAGCTGGTATTTGGTTCCGACAAAAGCGGAAATCAGTCAGACGTTGGAGTACCTTACGGAAGGAGTCGATCATATACAGATCCCTGGTGTCAGCAGAATCCTTCCCGCTGCTATGTTCTGGCGGAGCAGTTCCGCAGTGAATCGAGCTCTTTATTTCTCCTTAAAGCTTCATCCGTTTTACTGGCACGTGCAGAAGCAGCCGACCGGGGATGGACTAGCGAAAACACATCAGATCTATACAAGGCTGGAATAACAGCGTCGTTTACAGGGTGGGGACTTCCAGTGCCGGATACAAGTTATTTTACAAAAGCTAATGTGGTTCTAGGAGCAGCAGGAACAAACCTTAAACAGATAGCCATTCAGCAATATCTGGCAGCTTATCCCGACGGGCATCTTGGATGGAATATATGGAGACGTACAGGTTACCCTGAACTTATTCCTGCTCCCGATGCAGTAAACTTTCCGAAAGTAATTCCAAGAAGGTTCATGTACGGTACATCCGACTATTCCCTTACTGCTTCAGCAATTGAAGAAGCTGTTGCGCGTCTGGGACCAAACGGCGACAAGATGGATTCGAGGGTGTGGTGGGATAAAGAGTAGCACCTGGATTATTTCAGCCCTGCAACAGCCTTTTTGGCTTCCTCAAGATTAAGATATAGTTTGTGGTTATAAATAGTTTTTAGACTATCAGCCTTTTCAAGGAATTGAAGTGCTTCCTTATATTTTCCCTGCTTATATAATCCCCAGCCTTTGGCAAGATTGCTAAAAGTGCCATTAGGTGCCAATTTAACAGCCCTTTCAGCAAGTTCTATACCTTCTTCAAGGTTTCTGTCACTGTCAATAAGGAAATATGCAAGTGCATTCATTCTTCCGGGACTTTCAGGCTCTAATGAAAGTGCTTTCCGGAAATATTCTTCGCTTTTGTCAGGCATACCAGCCATTTCATAAATATAACCTCCAATGTAAGCTGCAATATCAGCCTCAGACATCGATTGTCCCCTTTTGAATGAGATCCATTTATTAAGATACTGGTTTCCTTTGGCAGTATCTCCTAAAGTTAAAAAAAGGTAAGCCTGCTGATCTAATATTTCCTTGCTCTCTTCTGGGTAATCCTTTTCTATTCTGGCATAAAGCTTTTTTTCTTTCCTGTACTGGCCTGTTTTATGATAAGCTATTCCAAGTTCACTATAAAATGGCACCCAATTGTATTTTATATCCCATTTATCAAAGATTTCAATCGCCTTTTCAAATTCAGGGATTGCTTTATCATATTCCATTAATTCAAGGTATTGATCACCAGTATTAAAATAGGCCATCGCATTCTGATCATCTATGTCCTTCAGCTGCTGATAGCATTTGATCCTTTCTTTAGGCGTTTCAAATAAGAGGGCAGAAAAACAGGAGACACCTTTCTTTTTCCCTGCAGGCATCTGTTCAAGTTTCTTAGTATACTTAAGATACCAGGCTTTAGCCTGCTTAATATTACCGATGTTATAATATGATAATGTTATAGCAGAGTAGACTTCGATAAGATTTGAGTCAACTGACAAGGCTTTTAAATACCAGTCGATAGCTGCAGGGATTTGCATTTTATCCCAGGCAATCTGCCCGTAAATAAAGTATCTGTATGCTTCAGGTGAATGGACAGATCTCAAATCTTCTATAGAATAGGTACCGTATGCCAATTCACTCATCTTGGAAACTATAAGTGAATTTCTAATCAACACTGAAAGCGAATCGATAATATGGAATATCATCTTTTCCGTACCATCAATTCGAAAAGACATAATTGCCTCTTCTGTTTTTGTATCAATTAATTGTGCATTTATGCGTATAGTGGTACCGGCCTGATTTATACTGCCATAGATAAAAAATTTTGCATCGAGTTTTTTTGAGATGTTACTAGCAACAGTTGGTGTTAAAGAGGCATAATTTGTAACATTATTGCCCTTAAGTATATTATTGATAGTTTCTACCTGCCTGACCTTCAATTCCTCAGAGTTTGTAAGTGAGGTGATCAGGTTAGTCTGAATACCATCCTGCCAGATATTCCATGTAGTATCATTTGTCATATTCTGAAATGGCATTATAGCAACAGAAATTCGGTCATCCGGTGATTCCGGTTTGTTATTTTTAAATAATTTCTGATAACCAAAAACACCTGCAAGTATCAGAACTACTGCTACAGCAATAGCTGAAAGCCATTTTTTAATGGCGGTGTCCCCATGAATTTCCCGGGTAACCGTCTTTTTTGACCGTGTACCTTCACCGGCTATATCAGTTAGCGGAACATCCTTTTCAGCCTGAGCTACAGATCCGGCCGTTAATCCAAGTACGATCTCCTTTATGGCAAGAGATACTTTGTTTATCTGGTCCCGGTAAATTGTATTGTTTAAATTCTCCTGCGATTTTTCCTCTTTTGCCCGAAGCGGCCTGTTTACTCCTGCTGATTTATAGATAAATTCAACTCCCCTGAGAACTCCTCCCAGTAAAGATTCACAAAGTCTGATATCTTCATTATCCAGATCATGAATTCTCACAGGCAGAACCCTGTTTGCAACATTTCCGTTCAGCAGCTTTACTTTCAACCCAAACTGATCCTGTGATGCTCTTTCGACAAATGCCCTGAACTCATGTTCCCAGGCAAACGATTTGGGATCACAATAGGTTCTTGACAGTACCGGAATGAAGATCAGGCAATTCAGCTTCTCTTTCAGCGATGCATCCACATCGTGAGTCTCAAGAAGGCCATCATGAGGGTTGGTGTCGAAGTAGACATTGATATCTTCCTTGAATGTGGATTCAAGTTCTCTCTTAAGATTGTCAACAAATTCTGTTACCCAGCCATCGTACTTATTGTCTTTCTGGCGGTAACTAATGAAGATGTCGTAATTATAACCTTCTATAATACTTGCCATATTATTTGTTCTGCGCGATAAAGTTAGGAAAGTATTAGATGCAAATCAAGAAATAGTATCTGAAATGACCATGAGGAAATACTTTCTACTTTTGACTTTTAACTTGAAAAGCCACCCTTTTTTGAAAATCTTGTGGACCTCGTCCGCCGTGCGCCTACGCTGAAGTTTCAGCGCAAGCGTAAGCCCGGAGTAGCCTTGGCAAAATAAACTAACCCACCCAAAGGCGAAGCCCTCCTTCGCTAAGGCTTAATTTCAAATTAAATGCCTGTTTCTAAAAGAGATCCCTGAACCAGATTTAAGATATTTTTCAAACTTAAACGCTTTATATCTATCAAGAAATGCACAATAAGCTATCAGTACAACAGGAGTCCTTTTTCTTGTGTAGAGTATTTTGTGTTCGTTGTGTTCATTGATCCTTCTGGTAACATCAGTTGTACAGCCGGTATAGAATGAACCATCAGCACACTTTAAAATGTAAACAAACCACATTTTATATATTATAAGCGAGACAATAAAACTTGTGGACTGCGTCCACCGTGCGCCTACGCTGAAGCTTCAGCGCAAGCGTAAGCCCGGAGTAGCCTTGGCAAAATAAACTAACCCACCCAAAGGCGAAGCCCTCCTTCGCCAAGGCTACGGAGGGCGAAGGTGGAGGTTAGGGGAATCGAACCCCTGACCTTTAGACTGCCAGTCTAATGCTCTAGCCAACTGAGCTAAACCCCCTTATAAATCGAACAAATGTAAAGAAAAAATTAAATATTATTTAACATGATGTGGCATAGTTTGTGTTTTGCTGGTATTGGGCTATTTTGTATTTTTGCCCGACAATGAAAGATAATCCGGACATAGTACCCAGTTTTGATGATCTGCTGTTTGAATCGCGGAATAAAGAATATGGTGCTTATCAGCTGAGGAAAAAATATAATTCTGTTTTAATTACAGGTATATTAATTTCTTCATTGATAGGATGTTTTGCAGTTATTATTCCGTTTATGGCAGAACCTAAGACTGACCATATCCTCGCCGGGGGAGGCCGGTTTGTTCAGGTCGAAATGGAAGTTCTTGAACCCCCGAAGGAGGAAATTTATGTACCACCGGCACCTCCGCCTCCTGAATCAACTCCTTTCCAGGAAATAGTAAAATATGTTCCACCGGAGGTTGTCGATACCATAATTCCGGTTGAAAACACTATTGTTTCCACAGATGAGTACCTTGCTCATTCCGGCGATAATCAGGTGGAAGCTCAGGGGAGCGGTGTCGGAGAAGATCTTTTAACTGGAGAAGGAGGAACAGAAGAAGGTAAAGCTTTTTTACTGGTCGAGGTAATGCCATCATTCAAAGGTGGAGAATTAAATAAATTCCGTGAGTGGGTGAATAAAAGAACCAATTACCCGCAAGCTGCTATTAATGCAAAAATTCATGGAACAGTATTCCTGACATTTGTCGTCGAGAAAGATGGTTCAGTAAGCAATGTTACAGTATTGAAACCCGTAAATCCTTTAATTGACAGTGCAGCTGTTAAAACAATTTCTGAATCACCTAAATGGTCACCCGGATTACAGAGAGGAGAACCGGTAAGAGTCAGGTTCCAGATTGCTCTTAATTTTATTCTTTAGAA
>JBGOXH010000058.1:0-12978 GCA_041479075.1 Bacteroidia bacterium
AAGGAAAATCACAAAGAGCCTAAGGAATTTTCTTATTATTTTAAAATCCTGAATATTACATCACTTTTTCATATTTTAGTATTTACTAATTTGAAATTTATGAAGGTCATGATTAGAAAAATTCTGTTGGCAATAATATTTCTTTCAGCTTGCATCACAATCCAGGCACAGCTGCCGGATGCATTGAAATGGTACAAATATGAGCTTCAGTTTTCGAGCAGCACAACTTACGAGAATCCGGTTCAGGATGTGAGAAGCTTTGAAGTGACTTTTACCTCTCCTTCTGGTAATAAGAAGACAATCAATGGTTTCTGGGACGGAGGAACCACCTGGAAATCACGGTTCATGCCTGATGAAACAGGAACATGGAGCTTTGAAACAAAATGCTCTGACACAAAGAATTCAGGATTGAACGGACAAAAAGGTTCTTTCCTTTGCAAGCCGAACACTAATGCAAAAGATATTTATAAACACGGTCCGATAATAAATCCACCCGGAACATTTTACCTCACGCATGCTGATGGAACTCCTTTTTTCTGGCTGGCATGTACAGCCTGGAACGGAGCGTTGAAATCAACTGATGCGGAATGGGACCAGTATCTTCAGCAGAGGGTAAATAATAATTACAGCGTAATTCAATTCGTGACGACACAATGGCGAGGATGTGACAAAAGCAGTGAAGGCCTGGTGGCTTTTGAAGGAAGCGGCCGGATCAGGATCAATCCTGACTTCTTTAAATTAATTGATAAGAAAATTGACAAGATTAATGAGTATGGTCTCGTTGCAGCGCCCGTTGTTTTGTGGACTTTACAGTATGGAGCAGGCAGGGAGCTGAGTCCCGGATATTATCTTCCTGATGATCAGGCTATTCTGCTGGCAAAATATATAGTTGCGAGGTATGGCGGCAACCAGGTTGTATGGATCCTGGGAGGCGATGGGATCTATACCGGAACTTATGAGCAGCGCTGGAAAACAATCGGAAGATCAGTATTTGACGGAAAGTATCAGGGTGCCGTTGCTACCCATCCCTGCGGAAGATCATGGATAGGAGAGGTCTATAAGGATGAAGCCTGGCTGAACATAATTGGCTACCAGAGCAGCCATAGCAATGGCGAGGAAACAGTAAATTGGATCACAAAAGGGCCAATGAGCCAGATGTGGTCTCATCTTCCACCACGGCCAATTATAAATCTGGAACCTAATTATGAAGAGATTAATTTCAAAATAACTGACAGAGACGTTCGCAATGCCTGCTATTGGAGCATTTTTGCAACACCTATTGCAGGTGTCACATACGGCGCAAATGGGATATGGCCATGGTTGCATAAAGGAGAAAAAATTCTTAATCATGGCGATGCTCCCGGGACTTCATCCTGGGATATAGGCATCAATTTCCCGGGTTCGATCCAGATGGGATATCTTGCACAGTTCATTAAAAGATTTGCCTGGTGGAATCTTTATCCTGCCCAGGAGCTCCTTCTTAACCAGCCGGGAGATGAAAAATATAATCACTTTGTATCTGTCGTAAAAACGACTGACAATAAAACCATACTTGCTTATCTTCCTGTAAATCTTACAATTAAGTTAAGAAAACCCGCAGGACACAATTATAGTGTAAGGTGGTTCGATCCGGTTAAGAATGTTTATTCAGATGGAACTGGAACGGATGACGGCAATATCCTGACTATTTCATCTCCAACCGACAGCGACATGTTGCTGATACTGGAAGAGAATGTACCGGTAAAGAATATTATGATTCAGAATAAGAGGAATGTAATTAAGGACAGGCGCTAAAGGTCCCCATCCAGCAGTTTGTCACTCTTCCAGAAGATTAACTTCCCGGATCTCGCCTGAATTTTTATTCATCCTCAGAGTTTTTATTTCGTATGGTCTGAAACTTCCATTCCATTTTTTATTGCCGAATTTCAAATCCAAAATTGCTTCAGATACTATTCCTGAGGTTTCAACACACCGGAAAATAAGGTCCTCACCGCTTTCAGCAATTTTGATAGAGGAAACAATAATGTTCTGAGGATCAATAGAAAGGAATGAATTACTTTTTGGCAAAGCACCATCATGAATACCCTGATATATAAACATCGATGGTGCAATGAACTCTTCTGCTGTCCTGACAATATTATTCTTTTTCCATGTATCTGCATGAGGAACAAGCAGCATCCGGAAAGTCTGTATTCCCTGGTCCTGCCATAGATGCTCAGCTTTCATATCGAGCACCCTGGGATTATGATGAGCATATACTGCTGACCGCGCAACTGAAATCCTCAAATCATTTTCTGGGACACTATAACCATATTTGGCATCATTGATAACAGTCAGTCCATATAAACTTTCATTATATTTTCCTGTTACATCAATCCATCGTTGTCCGGGATCTTCATAACCATTGGTAGCCCGTTCAATATTTCCATAAGGTGTTTCATAAGTTGCAACCGGTGAAACTACATTTACGGGGAAAGAAAACTTAAGCATTTTAAGATGTTCGTGCCAGTCGAGAGTGACCCTTGCTTCAAGATTTCGTGAACCGGAACAAAGCATCCAGTCAATGGTAAGAGTTGAATTGCCATAGGTTGTGATCACCCGCATTGTTGCACGTAAAGGTCCGTTTTCCAGAACTTTAAAGGTTGCATTTCCAAAAGCTCCGATCTCATCGGAAAAGGTTTTTATATCATGACTCCAGGTATCGCTTGGATCATTTATAATTACAGCTTTACAACCTGCAGCTCCGCCTGAAAACAATTCTTTATTATTTTGCCTGTCATATATATTTAATGTCCCTGAAGCCGAAAAACTGACCTGCAGGAATTCATTTTCCAGCTTATTGTCTTTGGCTGTGGCTGCTATTTTAACAGGAGCTGTCTCACCCTGTAAAAGACGAATCTGACGGTAACCAAATGGTGGAAGAGTCAGGTTTACCAGAAGCCTGTTACGTCGTCCTGTTTCTTCTGAGCCGAAAACCCACTGATGAGCACGCGAGTTTCCTTTTTCGTCTTCAACCTTTGACTTATTTGATAAATTCCAATTAAAGTCATATTCAATATTTCCGGTCACCTCCCAGGCATGATGGTTAAAGACCAGGAGATACTGTGAATCAGGATCTTCTGCAGGCACCTGACTTTCAAGCTTTTGAAGGGAAAAATAAGCTGCCTGGTGTGCTGCATTAATTGCATATCCATAACCTTCCCGTGCCTGCTGACTGTGCTCAGCTAATGAAGATCCGGCAAGGCTGTCGTGAAACTGGAGGAAAAGAACTCTTTGCCATGCATCGGTGAATTCCTCTTTTTGATACTTTGCGTTCCAAACTGCTGAACCTATTGATGCCAGCTTTTCAGCAGTGATAAGTGCTGCTTCTGACTGTCGGTTACCTTTTTTGATTTCCGACTCAGCCGTGTAACAACCGACAGCATGGTGCTGCAGATCATCTTTTACAACCGGAAGATTTAAACCTTTTGTCTCGCGTATCTCTTTAAAATAGTTATCAGTTGTGCTGAAAAAAACAGCCGGAGCATCCTTTTCGTCTTTTAGTTCTTCTATCGAACGAATGTTCTCTTTTGTGGCTCCCCCGCCATGATCTCCTGCACCGTAAAAATCCATGAAGCTTTTCATTGGCTGATCTTTAAGCTGTGCAATAGTATCTTCCATTCGTTTTCTGACCGAACCATTGTCACTATAACTAATTGGTATTCTGTAAGTAAGAACACGAGTACCATCGGTACCTTCCCACCAGAAGAGATCGCCGGGAAGAGTCTTTTCCCTGACCCCGGGTCGCATAAAAATGTAATTTTCCATTCCCTGACCCTTTATTATCTGGGGTAATGTACTTGTATGTCCAAACGAATCAGGATTACATGCAACTTTTGCACGATGACCAAGTAAACGTTGAAAAGTCAGCTGGCCATATAAACCCTGGCGCACCATTGCTTCGCCGCCGGGAATGTTTACATCCGGCTCCATCCACCAGCCGCCGACAATATTCCAGCGCCCTTCATCAACCCGTTTCCTGATCTCCTCAAGCATTGCGGGATGATTTTCAGATATCCACTGGTAAAATTGTGCAGAGCTGGCTGTGAAGGTAAGGTCAGGCGTCTCTTTCATCCTATCCAATGCTGACCGGAATGTACTGTAAACAACAGCGACTCCTTCTGACCATGGCCATAGCCATACAGGATCTATGTGAGCATTCCCGATCATGTGGAACCTGTATTTTGAAGCATTCGAAATCCATTTGTCTGTTTTATTTTTATCATCCCAGACTAACGATCCCCATGGAGCAAAAACAATAAATGCACTTCCTGCAACTGTCTGGTTTACAAAAGCTCTGCGCGAAAGAGTCTTCGGGTTTCCTGAATTGTTTTTATTCTTCATCTTTAAAGAAAATTAACCTGATAAATAGTTGTCTTTTTACAGATTTTTTGCGCACATGGCCACACTGAGACTGGCAAAATCGCCAACCTGTTCTCCAAGCGCTGCAGGTACTATTCTGCAAACCGATCTTGATGGTTCCAGAGCTTCCTGTTTGATGATCTCCATGCATGCAGGTTCAAGAAATTGAGTGCAACGGGCATAAATGCTTCCTATGACAATGAGCTGTGGATTAAGAATATCAATCAATATTGACAATCCTTTACCAAGCTGTTTGCCCGAGAATTCAAAGATTTCAAGTGCTGTTTTATCACCTTTCGCTGCTGCCTCAGCAATATCTTTTGTAGTCAGTTTATCTGCCTTTTCAATATTTGAGCAGAATGATATAATTTCACCATTGTTAAGTTTTTCACAGATAATCTTTTTTGCAATCAAAGCAATCCCTGTACCGCTGCAAAAGCCTTCAAATGAGCCCTTTTTCCCGTAGGCTTCAGGGCCATCTTCTGCCAGCCTGATGTGACCAACCTCACCGGCAAGATCGTTGGTACCCGAATATATTTTACCATTTATTATTATTCCGGCACCCATTCCTGTACCAAAAGTCAGGAAAATCATATTCTCCGTTCCTTTGCCGGCACCGAATTTCCACTCAGCCAGTGCACATGCATTGGCATCATTCTGTAAAAAAGCAGGAACATGAAGCGCATCTTCAAACAGCCTGACAACAGGTATATTGTCCCATCCGGGCAGGTTAGGCGGGGATTGGACAATTCCTTTTTTACTATCGAGCGGTCCGCCGCAGCTTATACCTACCGACTGAAGTCCTTGTATGCCAAGTTTTTCAGTTATTGAACCGGCACTTTTAAGTAATAGATTAATTGCATGGGAGGGACCTTTTTGAGTCTCTGTAGGGAAAGATATTCTATCAAGAATTTCCATATTTTCCCTGCCGGCAATCACTGCGCTCTTTGTTCCTCCAATATCAATTCCTAAGTAATATTTATCATCCATAAAAATTAATTGTTCAGGGTTGACGGCAAAGAACTAGCTTATATAATGGATGAAACTGACCGTATAACATCCTCTATTTCATATTCTTCCAGAATTTTTCCTCGGACAAGCGAATCTCTCTGTTCTTCTTTCTTTCCAAAAGTAAATAGAAGGTTATCGCCAGGATTCCAATGATAATGATTCCCAGGAGGAGATATTTGATCATTTCTGATGTATGTGCATCCGGCGATATTGTTGACAAATCAGTTGTCTGAGCACTCTCAATATTTTTATGTCCTACTTCAATATTGAATATATTCTTTATAAAAAACAGGGAGAAGAAAGTAAGGAGCCCCGACATTATTGGAGTGGCAATCCATCCAAGTGCAATTTCACCAAGCAGCCTGAAGTTTATATTTCTGACACCTTTATAAAGTCCTATCCCGATTACGCATCCGACTATTACCTGAGAGCTTGAAACAGGAACCATAGGAATTGGCGGAAGTCCAATCCGGATAAAAAGATTTGATAATCCGGTCGACGAAAATATGAACAGAACCAGCGACTGTGCGAGAACAACAACCATTGCTGCCTCGGGAGAGAGTTCGACAATATTTGCGCCGATCGTCTCCATCACTTTTTTGGAGTAGGTAATTATCCCCACGGCAATAGCAAGACCGCCAAGCAGAAAGAGTTGCTGGTTCGATGTCAAAGAAAAAAGTCCAAAGTCAAGCGTTTGCAGGTTAAAGGCAGGAACAAATACGCCCATCACGTTAGCTATGTTATTGGCTCCCAGACTATATGCGCCAAATGCCCCCACAACAATCAGTCCGGTTCTGATAAATGATTCGAAAGTAATAAGATGAACTTTTGATGCTCTTTTAATCCTGGTTATTAATATAAACAGCAGGATTGCGAATACGGCCCCCAGCACGGGACCTGAAACCCAGGTTGCAACTATTTTAGAAAGAGTACCTGAATCTGTTCTGTTTCCTGTAAAAATATTCCATCCGATAATGGCACCTACAATTGCCTGGGTGGTTGAAACCGGCAGTGAGAATTTTGTCATCACATAAATTGTCACTGCAGCAGCAAGTGCAAGAGTGAATGATCCGCCAATAGCATTAACAGCACCCAGTTTTCCGAGTGTCTGGGCAGCCCCTGCTCCCTGAATAACTGCTCCGAGTATTACAAAAACGGATGCTATTATAGCGGCTTTTCTGAAAGAAACCATTTTTGATCCGACTGCAGAACCAAAGACGTTTGAAGCGTCGTTAGCCCCGAGAGACCAGCCAAGGAAAAGGCCGCTTGTCAGGAAGAATAGAATCATTTTTCTAGTTGCTTGTTGCTAGTTGCTAGTTGCTAGTTGCTAGTTGCTTAGTACCTCATATTAACCAGCAACTAGTAACCAGGAACCAGCAACCAATTACATTACAATCTTTATCGCCATTGCTGATAGCAGGTCAGCTGCTTTTTGTGCTTCGTCTGAGATATTTTCAATATGATGAACGATATACCTCAGATGGGCTTTGTGTGCCAGATCTATCTCTTTCATTTCCTGGAAGATACGTCTATTGGTATTCATTGAGATCTTATCAGTCTCACTTTCAAAATAATAGACCTTGAGGAGTTTTTCCCTTACGGTGTAGGGTGCCTTAAAATAAGCACGGACAGCAGGAATCAGCTCTTCGGCTGCATTTACAGAAGTCTCCGTAAGACTGATGAAATCTTTGTTCAGTATCGGAGGAATATCAGGCATCTCTATGTATATCTCATTGAGCGATCTTTTTGCAGAGTCAATTATCTCATCCAGTTCCTCAATAAGTTTTATGACCTCTTCCCGGTGTTGTGGTAAAATTGAATGAGTTATCATCTCATTTTCAATTGTACGTTGAAGATTATCAGCATTGTTCTCGAGAGTTTCCACTTTCTGAAGATGCCTGGCGAATGATTCCATATCCTTGTTGAGATATGCTTTTATACCCTCTTTGAAGACAAGAAGACCCAACTCGATGTTATCAAAAAACTCATCAATCTTAAGTATCAGTTTTTTTGTTGTTCCGGTAAAAACAGCCATATACTATTAAAATTAATGCATGATTTATGTAAAAGTGAAAATGAAATATCATAAACATTCCAGTTTTTTCAGTCATACAGAAAAACTGGTTATTACACAGATCTAACTGACAATGAATTAATTAATACGTTTTAAGTCAGTTCTGGTTCTTAACAGGTAATTAATCCAAATATAAACCAGTAGTGGCAGGACAATAATGACAAGCTTGTTGTAGTCGAATGCATCAGTGAACCTAAAATGCATAGCAGATAAAACTGCTCTTGTCATTCCGCATCCATAACATTCCCTGCCTGTTATACATTTGAAAAGACAGATTGAAGGTTGCTTTTCGAGCCAATCCACAGGTACTAAAAAAAGAATAGCCGGAATTAAAAGTATTCCTGCAATCTTGATTTTCAGATATAGTTTAGTATTTTCTAACCAGCTTATTACCTTTTGCATCCTTGAAACTGCCTACGATAATCATTATAAGATCAATAAGGGCCCATATACCGCAACCACCGAGGGTAAGCAGCTGGACAACTCCTATTCCGGTATGCCCTGTATAAAACCTGTGAATTCCGAGATATCCAAGGAAGATACACAGCAATAAAGTTGTAAGCCAGTCTTTTCCTTCTCCTTCAACAGGATTATCGCCTTTCAGAGCAACGCCGCATTTCATACATATTGTTGCATTGGCTGTTGTTTCTGCCTTACAGTTATAGCAAAATTTATCTCCGGCTTTAGGCGGGGTTCCGCAGGCGACGCACATAACGGCTTTGTCAGAAACTTCATTTCCACAATTTCTACAATACATAATATATTAGTTTTTTTATTCCTACTCATAAGGCTTTTCGGATCCGCCCCGTTTTTATTTTGGTCTCTGGACTCCAGTTTATAATTTCGCATTTTTAAAATGCACCCTGCAATGTACTAAAAAAATAAATTGTTTTTATGAAATCCGGATTTAAAAACGCAATCAGAATTCTATTATCTTTTCAACCCTGTTTATTTTAAGGTAATGCTTCAGAATTACCTGAATATCACGATTATCGGGAGATGGCTGAATACATTCATGAACAGCTTCAAGACCAAATCCCATATTGTTTATTTCGAAGTAACCATAGCCATTGTATTTCCCGTTAACTACTTTTACTGCACATCGTTCATCTTCATCTCTGCCCTTGTCAATAATGAAAAAGTTACGATGGGTAAAAACAAACTCTTCAGCTGCCTGCATTGCCCGCTTATTATAATCTTTCACAGACTCTTTGCCACAGCATGCTCCTTTGCAGATACCTACATGATGCTGGAAACAGGGTCCTGATGTTTCATAAACTCCTGCAAGTTTCTGACACAAATCATAGGTTTCGACAAGCGAAATAAGCTTCGATTTTGCTTTCTCTTTTGATGTAAAAACAGAAAGAGGACTCTCGTCAGAATCGATTAGTTCGTGCCTGAAATTCAGGTAACCGTCATCATCCGTAAAAATGAAAATTCCCCATTGGAATGAGGATCTCCTTTGAGCCCTGTTATATATTGGTTTATTATCTTTTATTTCAAAAGATTCACGAAGCAGCGCAATAAGCTCACTGCCAGTAAGCTCCCAGTAAATATCAGCAATCATATCGCGCATTTCCATTGCCCGGTTGGTTGCATTATTTGAAAGATGTGTACTTATCCTTTGTTGTAAATTCCGGCTTTTACCTATATATATAAGGTCACCTTCCTCATTGTAAAAATAATATATCCCGGGTTCTTCAGGGATAGAATCTATTTTCGAAATATCGAGCTTCGGATTGAGCTTTGATATCCTGGTATTCCTGATAAGATTTGACCTTCTGCCATTGATCTCCAGGTCTTTCTTCAGAAGCATTTCAAACAGACTTACAGTTGCAAGTGCATCACCGGCAGCTCTGTGCCTGCCATTGATTGTAATTTTCAGATCCCTGCAGATATTGCCAAGACTGTAGGAGCGATGGCCTGGAAACAATTTCCGGCTTAAAGCGACAGTATCAATTATACTCTTTCTATAATTAAAACCAAGCGACTTAAACTCCTGTCTTATAAATGAATAATCGAACCTGGCATTATGAGCAATAAAAGTTCTGCCTTCAGTTAGCTCCACTATAGTTTTGGCAATTTCATAAAAACGAGGTGCATTCTCCACCATTTCATTGGTTATACCTGTAAGGTTTGTAATAAAATAAGGTATATTTCTTTCGGGATTTACCAGAGAAACAAATTCGTCTGTGATTTTTTCTCCGTCGTGAAGATAAACAGCGATCTCAGTTATCTTTTCGAGCCTGGCACTTCCTCCTGTTGTCTCAATGTCGATTATTGCGAACATTTTTAAAATCTTCACAGAATAAGCTTCTGCGAATATAAACAGAAATGCGGGCAGAGTTGTTAATAGTTTGTATTTTTGTTGTTAAAGATCTGTAAATATGAATGAATGTTACGGGAAAAAATTCGTCCTGAATGGTGAATTGCAACCAGGAGATTCTTTTGACAATTCTCTTGTATATGAGGGCGATTCTATTTATGAGGTGATAAGAATGGTCAAGGGAACTCCGGCGTTTTTTTATGATCACATGGAACGTCTTGAAACCAGTGCCAGATTGCAAAAAAGAAAAATGCTTGCTGATGTCTCTGTATTGAAACGAGACATAATTAATCTTTTAAAATCGGACAGGAAGAAAGAGGTGAATCTAAAGATTGTCTTCAATTATAATAAGGATTCGTCTAATTACCTGGTTTATTTTATTGAACCAATTTATCCGACCGAAATTCAGTACAAAAACGGAGTGAAGGGCATTCTCTTTTATGCTGAAAGAAAAGAACCTGGTTCTAAAGTTATTAATCATAAGCTCAGATCTTCAATCTTTCATAAGCTTATACTTGACGAAGGTTATGAAGCACTTCTGGTAAATGAAAAAGGTCAGATTACAGAAGGAAGCAGGTCTAATATTTTTTTCCTCAAGAATGATTGCCTTGTAACAGCTCCTGACAGCATGATCCTCTGTGGGATAACACGGAAATATGTTCTGGATATTTGCAGTGAACAAGATATTAAAGTAAAGCTGGCCTGTGTCAAATCTGACAGAATCAATGACTATGAAGCTGTATTCATGACCGGAACATCTCCAATGGTGCTGCCTTTCTGCTGTATTGATGATAAAGCCTTTAAGGTAAGAATCCCTTTAATTGAAAAGCTTAGAAAACTATATCTGATAAAAGCTGAAGAGAGCATGCAAAGGTTCAGGTTTGAAAAAACCTGATTTACCGTTTGATATTTTTTATCTTTACAGACAAATTAAAAACTTAATTTTATGGGAAGCATCAGGAAGCTTAAGAAAGAGATTGACGCAAAGGTCTATGAGCTGATTTCAGATTGTTTTACTTATTCAGAACTTTATTCCGATAAAAAATCTGATGAAGTGGCAAGCATAATTTCGGATACTGTCCATTTCAGAAATGATCTTATACACAGGGTGAACAATCCTGATCCGGCTGCCGATCCAAAAGGTGTAAAGGCTCATTATCAGCTGATTAATAAAGATCTGAATGCCGGTATTGATAAGTTATGCGAACGGCTCAGTTCTGTATCGAAGAAGAAAAAGAAGTAAAGTGTTTGAAAATCTGTGTTCCGCAACCGGTACACTTACCTTTCTGGTCAAGGTTCTGAAGCTTAATATTATAACCTGATCTTTTAATAACTGTCTTTCCGCATTTCGGACATTTTGTATTTTGTCCTGCATCTGAAACCATATTCCCGATATATACAAAGGTCAGATACTTTGAGGCTGTTTCCATTAACCTCCTGATTGTATCATGGGGTGTCGGAGGATCTTCTCTTTTGTACATCGGAAAGTATCTGCTAAGGTGAAAGGGTGTATCCTTCCCACACTCGCCTGCTATCCATTCTGTTTGCCGAGCCATATCATTTTCGCTATCGTTCTGCCCGGGAATTATAAGAGTCGTCACTTCAAGATGTTTCCCCGAAACAGCTATTTGCCTGAGTGCACTTTTAACAGGTTCAATATCAGCACCTGTAAGCTTTTTATAAAACTCGTTATTAAATGCTTTAAGGTCAATATTGAAGGCATCAATGAAGGAAATAATCTCATCAAGCGGTTCCTTATTAACGAATCCATTGCTGACCATAACAGTTTTTAGCCCCATCTTTTTTGCTTTCACTGCAATATCACGAATGAATTCAAACCATATAACCGGCTCAT
Source organism: Bacteroidia bacterium (assembly GCA_041479075.1). Lineage (GTDB taxonomy): Bacteria > Bacteroidota > Bacteroidia > Bacteroidales > VadinHA17 > LD21. Next base: position 11,668 of record JBGOXH010000058.1, read on the forward strand.
TGTATGTGAATGCTATTCCTATGTTGTGAAGAGCATTCTGGGCGTCTTTTATGACCTTGTCAGGTTCAGTTTTTGAGGTGTACCCGGCCAGGGTTTGCTGTGAAATGTTATAATTCTGACAGAAATCGCACCGCATATTGCACCCGTATGAGCCAAGCGAAAGAATATTGGTACCGGGGTAAAAATGGTACAACGGTTTCTTCTCAATGGGATCGAGCGCATAGCCTGAAATAACTCCATATGTCAGTAAATCAATTGTTTCACCAATGTTCTTCCTGACACCGCAAATACCGGTTTTACCTTCTGCAATTTTACATAAGTGAGGACAAAGAAGGCATTCAATCTTATTTTCAGTTTTTCTTGAAAGGGTAATCATACCGCAACAATTATCCAAACAAATTTACACTATTATTATTCGTGTTTCTAATGATTTTTTACAGACTTCTTTAATAGTGGCAATTGAAGGAGTGACATTTTTATTCTATTTTTGATTATAAATAAGCAACTATGAAAACAAGATGCTCGTTAGTAGCGTATTTCGGAAACATTTTTCTCCTACTCTCACTTAATATTTCTGCTCAAATAGGAGAGAGCTGGCAGGCTCAGCGGGAGACTGTCGAAAAATTATCCAAACCGGGCTCGGAATCTAATTATTACGAGGAAAAGGTTCCTGCCTATACATTACCGGATGTTCTTGCCAATTCGGCCGGAAATAGGATAACTACAGAAAAGGACTGGGCCAAAGTCCGACGCCAGGAAGTGTTGGAGCTGTTCAGAGAAAATGTTTACGGGAGAGTCCCCGCAACACCCTTTACTAAAACTTTCACAGTAGTAAACGAAGACAAAAATGCTATGGGTGGTTCAGCAACACTTAAACAGGTTGACATAACCATTCAGTCTGAAGGTAAATCCCTGGTCATTCATTTTATTCTTTTTATACCAAACAACGCTTTAAAACCCGTTCCGGCATTTCTTCTGATCAATCTTGGATCGAGAACTATTGATCCGACCAGAAAAGAGAAGAATGAATGGTGGCCTGCTGAGGAAATAGTAGCCAGAGGCTATGCTGCTGCAGCTTTCAGCAATTCTGATGTTGATCCGGATAATTTTGATGATTTTAAAAACGGAATTCACGGCGTCCTCGACAGGGGAGTCCGACCGCCGAATGCATGGGGTACAATAGCTGCATGGGCATGGGGTGCAAGCAGATGTATGGATTATATGGAAACAGATAAAGATATTAATAAGAAAAAAGTTGCTGTTCTTGGTCATTCACGAGGCGGAAAAACAGCTCTCTGGGCAGGAGCGCAG
>JBGOXH010000030.1:0-15877 GCA_041479075.1 Bacteroidia bacterium
GTATAAAAACCAGACTGTTATGGTTGCACCGGCATCAGGGTTTTATTCGACACCGGGCTACGGAAAAAATGAGGTCAGGATTGCTTATGTCCTTAAGATTGAAGATCTGAAAAATGCAATGGAGACATTGGCTGAGGCGCTCAAAGTTTACCCTGGCCGGAAGATGTAAGTCTTGCGATTGTTCAATCATGCAGTCTTAAAGTCTCTCTCATGTATACGACCGCATGACGGAGCGAATCGACCAGACTGCACGACTGCAGGATAATTATTTATAAAGCAAATACTCCTCCCTGATCCTTTCCGTCTTTAATAGTTTCACCTGCATCAGCCAGGTCGCGGAAACCGTGCTCTGGAGCAAATATTAATCTGACATCGATTTTTTTATTTAATATATAATCAACAAGATGTGTTTTTTCCACCAGTGAGGTCTGGTTTGCAACCACTGCAACTGACTTGCCTTCAATGATATGCCTGTACTGATCGAACTGATTTCCTCCCGGAACCGGATTTTTTTTTATCCCATAACAGACTGAAGCCAAAACAAGTGATATCAATAAAACAGGATATATGTTTTTCATCTTGTCGTTATGTCGTGTAAATCTAATAAATTTGATGCTTAATCAGATTATGAATTTACCATATTTCATAGCACAACGCCTTATCAGGGGTAGACGTGAAGGCACTTCATTTTCAAGGCCTATAAATGTAATTGCAATTACCGGTATTGCTATGGGCCTGGCAGTAATGATACTTGCAGTAGCTGTTCTTACCGGTTTTAAACAGCAGATACGTGAAAAAGTTGTTGGCTTCGGGTCCGACATTCAGATAGTAAACTTAGATGCAAATTATTCATTTGAAACAATTCCCATATCCGAGGGTCAGGAGTTCATTACTAAAATAAAAAATCTTCCCGGTATAAAGCATGTCCAGGTTTTTGCAACAAAAGCAGGCATTATTAAAACCGGGGAAGAAATTCAGGGGGTTGTACTTAAGGGCATTGGAAGCGATTTTGACTGGAGTTACTTTAAAAACTGTATAGTTGACGGAGAAGTTTTTAAGGTTACAGATACAGCACGGACTGATAAGGTTATCATCTCAAAAAAGATTTCTGACATGCTCAACTTGCGGACAGGCGATTCTTTTGCAATGCATTTTGTCCAGGATCCGCCCCGAATGAGGAAATTTACAATCAGCGGCATTTATGAAACAAGTCTAGAGGAATTCGATAAAATGTATGTCTTCTGTGATATTGGCCATATTAAAAGATTAAATGGCTGGAGAGAAGATCAGATCAGCGGATTTGAAATATTTATTAATGATTTCGACAAGCTTGAAGAAATGACCGAGGCGGTCAGGAGTACGATTGGTTATAGAATTGCTGAAGACGAAGAAAAATTCAAAGTCAAAAATATAAGAGAAAAATATCCTCAGATCTTTGACTGGCTTAATTTTCAGGATGTTAATGTTATAATTATAATCTTCCTGATGCTTGTTGTCGCCGGGTTCAATATGATTTCCGGCCTTCTTATTCTCATTCTTGAAAAAACCAATATGATTGGAATACTTAAAGCTCTTGGTTCTGACGACATTACAATACGTCGGGTTTTCATCTATCAGGCAGCTTACCTTATAAGCAAAGGTTTGTTCTGGGGTAATCTTATTGGAATCGGGCTCGCATTTTTACAATTGAAGACCGGATTAATAACTCTCGATCCCTCCTCATATTATATCAAAACTGTTCCTGTCAATCTTGATTTGATTCATATTCTTTTACTCAATGCAGGAACAATGGCAGCAATACTTATAATGCTGCTTGTACCTTCAAAGCTCATAAGCAGGATAACTCCTGTGAAAGCAATAAGATACGATTGAATAAAAAATGTATTTCGTTGAGATTTCTATTTCAATGTAATTCAGACAACTGCTTTACGTTCTGACTTAAATGATACTGGCTCTGTTCAGGAATAATGCTTTTGTAAAGCTCATACCGTTCAAGAACTTCGCTTACAAAATTAACAGATTCTGTTCCCCTGAAATATCCGTTTTTTACAACTGTGTCGTTATAATACTTAGGATCAGACTTTTTCAAAAGCCAGACTGCAACATTTCCGTCCCATTTACAGGGATCCATACCGTTTTTTTCTGCAAGCTTCATAGCATCGAGAACATGACCGGGTCCTGCATTATAAGAAGCAAGGATGAATTTCATTTTTTCATTTTCGTCAGAAATTTGCGAATCAAATATTGATTTAAGCCAGTTGATATATAAAGTACCAGCTTTGATATTATTTGCAGGTGAGGTAGTTATGTCAATCCCGAAGTTTTTTCCTGTGACAGGCATTACCTGCATCAAACCGTATGCTCCAGCCCATGATTCAACATCGGGATCAAACCGCGATTCCTGGCATATCAGCGATGCCAGTAAACGCCAGTCCCAGTTAATAGTGCTGCTTGCATTTCTGATTAAATCATCCCATCTGGATATTTTCCCGGTGCTCAGGGAATAATAATCACTCTTAACTATTATGCTCGATCTGGAGTTTTTAAAATATTTCGCATAAAGCAGAGCATAGGATCGTGTTTTCTTATATTCTGTAATCCACTGATTCAGTTCATTTAACAGCCTTTCAGAATTTTGTTTTCTCAGCGCCCATGCTATATTTTGAGGAAAACTGACCGGAGTACTGATGTCAATATCAGGATAATAGGTTGAATTTACAGAAGCGATATTCTCATCGCATATTGTATATTCAATTTCACCGTTTGCCACATTTTTGATAAGCTCTTCCGACGCATAGGGAACTTCAATAATATTTATTGTATCGCCTATTTCACCTGCAAGAGTTTTAAGCCGTTCAGAATGTGAAGTCATTTCCTGCACATAAACATTTTTCCCTGCAAGTTCAAGCTGATTTCTGATTAAATGTTTATCAATGGCATCCGAAGTCATTGAACGCCAGTTGCGCGGTTTTCGCTGAACCAGAACCTGGCGCGTTTCAAGAATTGGCTCTGTAAACAGAATCTCTTTCTTTCTTGATGAATTGACAGTCAGTCCGATTGCCAGCAAATCAGCTTTACCTGAATTCAAAAGGTTGAATGCGTGCTCAAGATGATTTTCAGTAATTATCTCCAGGTCAACACCCAGATGATCAGTAAATTGTCTCAGCAATTCATAATGAAATCCCATCGGCTCGCCCTTGTAAATAAAATAATTCGTTGAATTAAAGTCTGTTACGGCAATGAGCTTACCTCTTTTCTTAATTGAATCAAGGTCGGATGAAACAGTACTTTTATTATTTAAAGGGTGGGGATTATGTGTACAGGAAGCTAAAACTGCTGTTAATATTGCGAATAAAACAAATAACTTTCTTATCAAAGACAATGTATTAGTTAATACCTAAGCTTTTTTTAAATCGGGTGCAAAGATACAACAATTTTTTAATTATAAAAAGTCCATGCTATTCCGTACCGTATCATTCTGAAATTCATCGGATAAGCTGGTACCATATAGTAGTCATATCCCATCCATCCGGATAAAACATGATCATACATTACGAAAATTCGTGTTCTTTTCAGTTTCAGGTTCAAAAAAACGTTCAGAAAAGGATATTCTCCTGTCTTTGTTTTCTCCTGCCGGTAGAATCTGCCTGTAGCAGGCATATAGGAATATGCATAATAGCTGGTGTGATAAATTACATCTGCTCCAAGCTGGGCATTCAGTTTTCCGCCGGTTTTCTTAAACCTGAACAGATGTTCAAAGTATAAAGCTGACTGTGTCGTAAATAACGGAAGGTCAAGGATTTCAGGGTTACTGCTCTGCTGCAATAAGATATCGGCTGCCAGATGAAACTTCCATGCCCTGAACTCCTTTTTTGCAGTTATAGCTACAACTGATAATCCGCCTTCATGTTGCGAAGGAAGGGCATCAGTATTAAAATCGGTAAAATTATCAATAATTGCATAGTTGAATTTCAGTTCTGCTTTACGTGCCGGATATGAAAAAACTGTACCCAGGTCGATTCTGAACTCCTTCTTGAAATTATTATGCCATTCAAAATGATTACCTCCCCATTGTTCGTACCAGAAAGATGGTTGTCTGTTAACAATTCCGCCGGTTACAACCCAGGTTGCATCTCCCTTCTTCCATCCGAATGTTTTTGAAATTTTACCGGTCAGACTGAAATCTCCGGCCCGGTAACCCGTCAGATATAGTTCACCATAGGCTATCCATCCGAATTTTCCGATATCGTTATACAATCTTCCCACAAGGGCATTATTATATTTATTCCAGGTTACCGTATCTGCATAATTAGTGTCATGGGTGGGAACTATCTGGCTGTACCGGAATAATTCATTTCTGATGCCTATTCCTCCTCCAAGTCTGATTTTTCTTGATTCATCAGTTGTAAAATCAAAACGTACCGTATTTTTCAAACTTCTTGAATAAAGTGAATCATATGTTTGTAAAGTATTTATATAGATTGAATCATAAAAGCCCGATTCAGGATAATAATCAGTGTAAGACCTGCTATTCTTTTCCCAGATGAAAATATGTGAAAATGTGCCACTAAGTCCAAGAAATCCTTTAGGTTTCTGTTTAGTAGAATCACTTTTTGCAGATTGACCACCTATTGTATATCGTTGAACCAGAAGAATATTACGGTTTTTAATCTTGCTGGTTGCTAAATTAAGACCTCCAAGATTTATGGGAACATCACGGGTATTATATAAATCAAGTTGAGCAGTATCTATAACCCCGCCATTTTCATGAGAGGTAAGATTGTTTATACCAGCAGCAAAGTAAAGCTTGTATTTGGGCGAGGTGTAAGATGTAAAAAAAGTAAAATCCTTATCCTCAGCTCTTTGGTAATTGTACTGGCCCAGGCTAAAAATTATATCGTAAATAAGTCCGAAATTCAGATACCTGGTTATATTTTGTGAATGACGAATCCTGAATGTCTGCTCAGAGGTTGTTCTCGGTGCTCCGAAAGTCCACACAAGCTCAGTAAACGGAACCTGTGTATTCATAAAGACATTCTTCACCGGAAGATACATGAACGGATAATAATAGGCATAAATAAATTCATCAGGATCAAAGATCCGGTCGAAGAAATTTATCTGGTAAAACGGCAGCCCATAGTTGCCCAAAGTCGTATTTAAAGAAGAATATCTGTCCGATACCCTGTAGCGGTGACATAATGAAAAAACAGTATCAAACGGAAGGCTTACTTCTTCAGAGAAATCAGGTGAGAGAGTCCATTGCTTTACGATTTTTTGTTTTGGAGCATCTTTTTTCTGAGCTGATAATCCAAACGAGACAAAAACAAGGAGCAGTATCGAAAAAATCCGTTTCATCAGCGCAAATATAAAAAATAATTACCGTCGGCTTTAGCCGACGGATAAAAAGCACCCCTTGAATAGGGCTTTAGCCCAACGGATCCTTTGGACTAAAGTCCTGATATTATGCAGATCTTGCAACCGTCGGCTAAAGCCGACGGCAATTGAATAAATCCTTAATCTACATTATCATTCAGATATGCATTGTTCTCCCTTAATACCGGGCCATCTTCATCATCTGAAGTAAGGGTGAATTTTGACGGCTTACTCTCAGAAGACTTATCCTGGGAAGCCAGTGACATATTCCGCCGTATATAAGCAGGAACATCTTCGAACGTATCGATATTTTCTTTCATTGTCTTATTGGACAATCCTTCCTTCTTCAGTATATTCTGGATATGTTTGACTTTCCGCAGTGTTTCTTCAGGCTTTTCCTGTTCATCATTATCAGGATCATTGTTCCTATTCTTCATAATATTTATCCCTTCACTGCTGCAGGGTTCAAAATCGATAGTGCCCTGCGACTCCTCTTCAAAATCTGCTATTATCGATTTACGTCCTTTTTCATGAACGCTAAAACTCTCCTCATGTCTTTCAGGAATTGGTCGTGGAGGAACAATACCATTATTTGTCAATATTTCTACTGTTTTAGGCTTTTTGTGCTTGTACGGAGTGAAAATAGAGTTGGCTTCAAATCCGGTGGCAATAACCGTGACACTTATATTTTCACCAAGAGTCTCATCCTGAGATAATCCCCTGATTATCAATGCATCGTCAGAAGCAGCATCATACATGTAATCTGTAATTTCGCCAAGTTCATCCATAGTAAGCTCATATTCTCCGTTTCCGGAAGAAATATTTATGAGGATGCTTTTTGCTCCGGTAATGTCGTTCGAATTAAGAAGCGGTGAAGCAAGTGCATTCTCAATAGCACGTATCGCCCTGTTCTCGCCGGCAGCTATTCCCATACCCATGATAGCAACTCCAGAGTCTTTCATTACAGTTTCGACATCAGCAAAATCGACATTTATATAGCCTGTCACTGTAATTATTTCAGCAATACCTTTTACTGCAGTTGTAAGAACGTCATCTGCTTTGGCAAATGCAGTTGAGACCCCCTGGTTTCCGTAGATCTCTCTGAGTTTTTCGTTGTTGATCACCAGCAGTGAATCGACATGATCCTTGAGATCAGTGATACCGTCGATAGCGTATCTGATACGCACCTTCCCTTCCGATTTAAAAGGAATAGTCACTACAGCAATTGTCAGAAGTCCGGCCTCCCTGCATGCTTTTGCAATTACAGGTATTGCACCCGTCCCGGTGCCTCCTCCCATGCCCGTTGTAATGAAAACCATCCGGGTGTTGCCTGCAAGAGCATTCATCACCTCTTCGATGTTTTCGAGAGCAGCTTTTCTGCCTTTTTCCGGCTGACTTCCTGCACCCATACCTTCAGTCAGTGATTCACCGATCTGAACTTTAACAGGAACAGGGCTCTTTGCAAGAGCCTGATGGTCGGTGTTGCATACTATAAAATTCACATCCCTGATACCTTTTTCAAACATGTGGTTGACAGCATTATTTCCACCGCCGCCAATACCAAGGACCTTAATTATCGACGATCTTTCCACAGGCAGATCAAAATTCATTATATCGTCTGGCATAGTGTTATTTTTTAAAATTGTTTATGAACAGCAAATTCTATCTCGTAAACCATATTTAACATTTATCAGTTAATTGTCTGATCTTCAACCTCAAACATTTTAGACATCATCATTTTTATCTTATCTGTCAGGGAAGTTTTTGGCTCTTCCTGATATTCAGGATCCATGTCGTTTACTTCTGCTTCTTCTTTTTCAACGATTTCGATCCGTGGCGGCCTGACAAATTCTTCCTGTCGTCCTGCACTGAATGATTTCTTATATGTTTCGATATAATCAAATCCACGCATTATAAGGCCTACGCTTGTAGCATACATAGGCTGGTTGATTTCATTTTTGCTGGTTCCTGCAAGATGTTCATTTGGAAATCCTATTCTTACATCCATTGCGGTTTTGAATTTCATCAGCTGCGGCAGATGTTTCAGCATTGCTCCTCCGCCGGTAATTACAACACCTGCTGCAAGCTTATCTGCGTATCCGGAATTCTGTATTTCAAAATTTACAAAATCGATTATCTCTTCCATCCTCGACTGGATTATATATGCAAGACTTCTGAAAGAGATCTCCTTGGGCTCTCTGCCGCTTATTCCCGGAATAGAAACTACTTTATCTTCGGGTGCAATATCTCCAAGTGCCGAACCATACTGTATTTTAAGCTGCTCAGCATGCCGCTGAAGTATTGCACAGCCCTCCTTAATATCTTTTGTTACAACATTTCCTCCAAGCGGAATCACTGCAGTATGCCTGATGATATTATCGTAATAGACGGCAACATCAGTTGTTCCACCACCGATATCTATGAGAACAACTCCGGCTTCTTTTTCATCTTCAGTCAAAACGGCATCTGATGATGCAAGGGGTTCGAGTATCATATCCTTGACAGAAAGATTTGCCTTCCGGATGCATTTTTCAATGTTTTTAGCAGCAGCTACCTGCCCTATAACTATATGAAAATTAGCTTCAAGCCTTCTCCCGCACATCCCGATCGGGCTTTTTATTCCGGTTTCATTGTCAACAATAAAGTTCTGAGGGATTACATGGATTATTTCCTCTCCGATATCGATATGTATTTTATGCATATCCTCGATGAGCCTGAAAACCTCTTCTTTCTTTATTTCATCCTCGTATGCATCGCGCATAATATACCCTCTGTTCTTCATGCTTTTTATGTGCTGACCTGCAATTCCGACGAATACTTCAGAGAACAGGATGCCTGATCTTTTTTGCACATCATCCACTGTGGTTTGAATAGCGTTCACTGTCTCTTCTATATTGAGCACAACGCCTCTTTTAACGCCTTTTGAAAGGGCTTTGCTTAACCCGAGAATTTCGATCTTGCCATTCTCGTTTTTCTTACCGACTATTGCCACAATTTTTGTGGTTCCGATGTCGATTGCTGCTACGTATTGATCTTTTTTGTTCATATAAATTAAATATGGTTTATTGTTGTCTCATTTTACAAACTACCTGGTCCTTGAATTCAAGGTTAATGTTTGAATATTTATTCCATCCGACTTCAGGCAGAATCTTATCATAAAAAGCCTGCAGGTTTCTGAGCTTTCCCTTATAATTTTCGAAAGTGCCAAGGTGAATAAGATGGTTGCCGACACGGGGGATAAGGTCTATTTCATCTCTGCTGTCGACAGAGATCTGATCGATCTGGGCTGACCAGAAATTATCGCTGTTTATATAATTTACAAAGTGATAAACATCTTTAAGGATAGTATTTTTAATGGTTGTATCAAGAACACTTACGCTGTCAAGCATGGTTGGAGTTACATTAATATTACCTTCGACTATATGCAATCTTGGTGTATACAGATTTCTTCTTCTGAACATAAAACCATCTTCATCCATAAAATAATCGCCACCTTCGTCAGGAATGATTCTCATTACCGGATTACGCTGATCGACAAATACGTGAAGAGCCCCGTCAATTGCTATATATACTTCAGCGACCTTCAGCTCTCTCAAAACGTTTATCCTGTTCTCAATATCGAAAGCTGAAATGCTCTTTACAGGTTTTCCAAGAATCCTGCTGTTATTCCCATAAACAAGATTTAACAATTGTCGTTTGGTAACAAAATGATAATCAGCTGAATCCTTTATACAAATTACTATATCGCTGCAGGGTTTTGAATTTGAGGAAGACGCAAGATATACAGGCATTATAATAAGGTATAATACTGGAATAATTAATAATATCTTCATCAATCTTCTCACTTCTTTATTTCCTTTTTAAGCTTTTCTTCTATAGGTGCAACCAGTCTGTCGATATCGCCGGCACCAATAGTGACGAGGACATCCAGATCAGCTATTTCCAGCTTATCAGGAATATCCTCCATTCCCACCATTTTCTTATTTTTCTGTTTTATTTTCCTGTAAATCATTTCAGACGAAACACCCGGTATAGGATTTTCTCTGGCCGGATAAACAGGAAGAAGAATAATCTCATCAAGCTCATCGAGGATTTTTGCAAATCCAATTGCATGATCCCTGGTGCGAGAAAAGAGATGAGGCTGAAAAATTCCTGTTATTTTTCTTTCCCCGAAATATTCCCTGACCGACGTAATGAATGCCTTAATCTCTTCGGGATGATGTGCATAATCATCAATATATGTCAGTCCTGGCAGATTAACCCTGATATCAAATCTTCTCCTGACACCCTGAAAAAGTATAATTGCTTTCCGTATTTCAGTTTCTGTTACACCGCAATTCAGCGCAATTGCAATTGATGCTGTCAGGTTTTCTATATTTATGATGCCGGGGAATGGAAAATGCAGATCGTTCATTGTGCCATTCGGAGTTTTCAGGCTGAATTTGTAATAATCCTCCTTATGCTCAATATCAGAATATCTGAAATCAGCATCAGGAGCATTCCCGTATGTCAGGCATTTGACATTATCAGGACATCTGATCTGATCTTTAATATTAAAATTATAAATGAGAGTTCCGCCTGACCTGATCTTCCTGCAGAATTCATTATATGCTTCAATCATCGCTTTATGATTTCCGTAAATCTCGAGATGATCCGGATCAACGGCTGTAACTACTGCCATTAACGGACTTAGTCTGTGGAAAGAACGGTCGTATTCATCTGCCTCAATAACTGTAAAATGTCCTTCGCCTGTTAAAAGATTTGAATCATAATTCTTTGAAATCCCGCCGAGAAATGCAGAACAGTCGACATGTGATTGTTTCAGGAGGTGGGCGATCATTGTCGAAATAGTCGTTTTTCCATGTGTTCCTGCAACTGCAATTGTATCGGTTTTTGAAGAAATTTCTCCAAGGATTTCCGATCTCTTATATAACTTATAATTGTTTTTTCTGAAGAACGTAAATATCTGATTTTCAGCAGGTATTGCAGGTGTAAATACTATGAGGACTTTATTTTTGTCTGGTACATCCTTAAATAAAGAGGGTATTGTTTCAGGATTATCTTCAAATGATATTTTGCAATCTGATAAGGTAAGTCTGTCAGTGATAATGCTTTTTGATCTGTCATAGCCTGCAATCGTATAACCTGCCTTTGCAAAATACAATGCAAGAGCGCTCATGCCGATCCCTCCTATCCCGACAAAATAAATTCCTTCTATGTTTTTAAAATCAATCATTTTCCAATAAGCTTAAGCACCTCTTTTGCAATTTTTACATCAGCATCTCTGTCAGCCATTTTTATAATATTTGAGGAGAGAACAGCTTTTTCCTCGTTATCAGAAATAAGCTTAATTGCCTCATCTACAAGATGTTTCGCAGCTTCATCATCCTTAACCACCACCGCTGCATTCATATATGAGAGAGCCAGAGCATTTCTTGTCTGATGATCTTCAGCGACATTGGGAGATGGTACCAGGATGACGGGTTTCCCAACAAGACATAATTCAGAGATTGTACCTGCACCAGCTCTTGAAACTATAATATCGGCAGCAGCAAAAGCATAGTCCATTCTGTTTATAAAACTAAGTACCGAAATAGTCTCCGTAGATAAAAGAGAAACAAGAGCATTTACGTTTTCGAAATAAAGTTGTCCGGTCTGCCATAACCACTGGTATCCTGAGGCTATCATTTTCTGAACATTCTCTGAAAGGCTTTTATTAATTGATCCGGCACCGAGGGAACCACCAAGAACAAGAATCACAGGAATATCTCTTTTCAATTTAAAGAACGCGAGAGCTTCATTGTGCAGATTATCAAGGTTATCAAAATTCTGACGTACCGGATTTCCGGTCTTGATAATTTTCTCTGCCGGAAAATATTTTTCCATATTATCATAGGCAACACATATTGTTGACGCCTTTTTTGAAAGAAGTTTATTGGTAATTCCTGCATAACTGTTCTGCTCCTGTATCAGAGTTGGAATCCCCATCCATCCGGCTTGTCTGAGTACCGGGCCGCTGGCATAACCTCCCACACCCACGATTACATCGGGATCAAAATCTTTTATGATTTCCCTTGCAAGAAAGAGGCTTTTGACAAACTTAAATAATACAGAGAAATTTTTAATGGTCAGGTTTCGATAAAAACCGGCTACAGGTAAGCCGACTATTTTATAGCCGGCAGAAGGTACTTTTTCCATCTCCATTCTGCCTTCAGCCCCGACAAAAAGGATTTCTATCTCCGGATCAATTCTCCGCAAAGCATTGGCGACCGAAATAGCAGGGAATATATGGCCTCCGGTGCCTCCTCCACTTATTATTATCCTTTTATGTTTTTGCCGGTTCATATATTTTATCTCCTTCGTCTGATACCTCTTCTGCAGATAATTCTTCTTTCTTTATTCTTGCATTAACGACTCTGCTGACACTTAAGATCGCACCTATTGAAAAGCTCATAACCAGCACTGATGTTCTTCCCCAGCTTACCATGGGAAGTGTCTGCCCGGTCACGGGAAAGAGTCCGACAGCCACCATCATATTAAGTATTGCCTGCACAACAATCATCACTATTAATCCAAGTACCATGAAGGCAGGAAAGGCAGTTTCACATTTCTTGGTAATTGTTATCCCCCTGAATAACAATATCATATAAGCAAGAATTAAGGGAATTGCACCAAGCAGCAACCCGTATTCTTCGATTATAATTGCAAAAATGAAGTCGGAGTTTGATTGTGGCAGCATATTTCTCTGGGTGCTTCTGCCCGGTGCTTTACCAAAAAGTCCTCCGGTAGAGATTGCAATTTTTGCCTGATTCGACTGGTAATTGCCCTCTTCATCAGGTGTTCCTGAAAAATAATGTTCTATTCTGTCTTTCCATACCTGCACCCTGTTATCTTTTGTGACTACCGTCAGTACCAGAGCAAAAAGTAGAACGCCTACAATTGCCATTCCCAGATATGCCAGCAGAAATTTAAAAGGCACTCTGCCAATGAAGAGGATAATCATGCTTATTCCGAAAATCATCATTGCAGTCGACAGGTTTTCCGGAAGGATAAGTCCACATATAATGGCGATCGGGACCATTAAGTATTTAGTGACAAGCATAAAATTATTCAGCTCATTCTGGTATTTTGCCAGTGTTCGAGCCAGATAAAGAACCAGTGCAACCTTTGCAATATCTGAGGTCTGAAGTCTGAAGCCGGTACCGGGGATGACAAGCCAGCGGGTAGCTTCATTTACTCTTGCTCCGAAAATAAATGTGAGTACCAGTAAACCCGCTGAAACGATAAGGATCAGGCCGGCCATGGCAAAATATATTCTGTATGGAAGATAGTGCACAACTACGATTATTATCAGGCTGAGCAGAAGCATAAAGAACTGGCTTCTAAGAAAGTAAGTTGTATTACCTCCATGACTTTTAAAAGCAACGCTGACTGATGAGCTGTACACTGCAAGCAGTGAATAGATCATAAAAAGTGCAACAAGACCCCAGATAGCCCTGTCGCCTTTAAATGTCTTTGTAAGCCAGCCTTGCTGCATAGTATTGGTATTTAAAGATTTCTGACTGCTGCTTTAAACTGTCGTCCTCTGTCCTCATAATTATTGAAGAGGTCAAAGCTGGCGCAGGCAGGTGATAATAAAACAGTTTCGCCTTTTTTTGCCAGGTAATAGGAAGATCTTACTGCTTCATCCATCGATGTTGTTTCTACAATTGTCGGAACCTTGTCCTGAAAGGCTTCGATGATCTTCTTGTTGTCTTTCCCCAGGCAGACTACAGCTCGCACTTTTTGTTTCACGACAGGAAACAGCTCTGAATAATCATTTCCTTTGTCTATTCCTCCGACAATCCAGATAACATCAGTTTCCATACATTCAAGAGCGTACCATGTGGAGTTGACATTTGTGGCTTTTGAATCGTTAATGAAGCTGATGCCGCTTACTTTTATCACCGGTTCAAGCCGGTGTTCAACTCCCTGAAAATCTGCAAGACTTTCTCTGATTACATCCTTACGGATATTCAGTACTTTACCTGCAATGGCCGCAGCCATCGAGTTGTAGATGTTGTGACGACCTTTAAGCGCCAGTTCATGAATGGTCATAAGGTTGGTTTTATGTTGGAAATCAATTATTAATTCTTTGTTTTTTATATATGCAGTCATATTCTCCGTTGTGGCATCGGAGAATGGAAGTAGAGTCATTCCATAATTCTTTTTTGATAATTCAGTTTTAATGATCGTATCATCAGCCCAGTAAATCAGGAAATCTGACTTTGTCTGATTTTGTGTTATTCTGAATTTTGAATCGACATAATTCTGAAGCTTATATCCATACCTGTCAAGGTGGTCAGGTGTAATGTTCATCAGCACGGCAACTTCTGCTTTAAATTTGAACATCCCGTCAAGCTGGAAGCTGCTGAGCTCAATCACATAATAATCGTAATTACATTCTGCTACAGTCATTGCAAAACTATTTCCGACATTGCCGGTCATTGCAGCATTCTTCCCTGCTTTTTTCAGAATATGATAAATCAGGTTTGTAACAGTTGTCTTACCATTGCTTCCAGTAACACAAATTTTTATTCCCTCTGCATAGCGTCCGGCAAATTCAATTTCAGAGATCACAGGAATCCTTTTCTCACGAATTTTGACTATAATGGGTGCATCTTCTTTAATCCCCGGACTTTTAATAACCTCAATGGCTGTAAGTATTTCCTTTTCTGAATGGTTGCCTTCCTCCCATCTGATTTTATGATTCTCAAGAATTTTTTTATAATTATCTTTTATTTGTCCCTGATCGGATACAAAAACATCAAAACCTTGTTTCAGCGCCAGAACCGCTGATCCTGTACCGCTCTCACCTGCCCCTAGTATTACAATTTTTTTCTTCATCAGATTATCTGATCTTAAGTGTCACAATACTTATTACAGCCAATATTATTGCAACTATCCAGAACCGTGTGACTATCTTCGGTTCAGGAAAACCTTTCATCTGAAAATGATGATGCAAAGGAGCCATCAGGAATATCCTGCGGCCCGCCCCATATTTCCTCTTCGTTCGTTTAAACCATGCTACCTGTAAAACGACTGACAGATTTTCGACAAGGAAAATCCCGCACAAAATCGGTATGAGTAATTCTTTCCTTATGATAATTGCAAATACGGCTATTATCCCACCGAGAGCGAGGGAACCTGTATCACCCATAAAAACCTGTGCCGGGTAAGAATTGTACCAAAGAAAACCGATAGTTGCCCCGATAAATGCGCTGGCAAAGATTACCAGCTCCTCTGAATGAGGAATGAACATAATATTAAGGTAATCAGCATATTTGACATTACTCGACAAATAAGCAAGAATACCGAGAGCTGTTCCGGTGATTGCCGAAGTTCCTGTCGCCAGTCCGTCTAATCCGTCAGTAAGATTAGCTCCGTTGGAAACTGCCGTAAGAATGAATATTACAATCAGAACAAAGACAAGCCATGTCCATGGTTGACGATGATCTTTATTAATAAAAGCTACAAGCCAGGAATAATTGAACTCGTGGTTTTTAACAAAAGGGATCGTGGTTTTGGTAGATTTCCTTTCCATCGAAATCTCATTTTGCGGAGTCAGCTGAACAGAAGTATCGAACAATTCCTTTTTCTCTCCTACACTGAGATCCGAGACATTAACTTTCTCAACAATTATTACATCATCACTGAAAAACATTGTCAGACCGACGATCAGACCAAGAATAATTTGTCCGAATACTTTGAAACGTGCAGCCAGCCCTTCTTTGTTTTTATTGAATATTTTTATATAGTCATCAAGGAATCCGATTAAACCAAGCCATATAGTAGTCAGCAGCATCAGAAGAACATATACGTTATCAAGTTTTGCAAAAAGAAGTGTAGGGATTACGATTGAGGCAAGAATAATGATTCCCCCCATTGATGGAGTTCCTTTTTTCTGATATTGTCCTTCCAGGCCAAGATCTCTGACAACTTCTCCAACCTGCTTCCTCTGAAGAAAAAGTATTATATTTTTCCCGATCAGCATTGAAATGAAAAGAGACGTAATTACTGCAGCAGCAGATCTGAAGGAGATGAATTTGAAAACCCCTGCACCAGGGACATCCAGTTTATCAAGAAATTCAAATAGATAGTACAGCATTCTTTGTAAATTTTATTTCTTTAATAATGCTTTTTTAAGTTCCTCCCTGTCATCAAAATGATGTTTTATTCCATTAATCTCCTGATATGGTTCATGCCCTTTCCCCGCAACAAGGATTACATCACCCGGGTTTGCCATCATCACAGCAGTTTTTATTGCTTCGCGACGGTCACATATCCTTAGTGTTTTTCTTTTCATATCCGGTCTGATTCCTGCTTCCATATCATCAAGTATCCTTTCAGGATTTTCGGTCCGGGGATTGTCGGATGTAAGGATAACTTTTGTGCTTCCCTCAGCTGATATGGCAGCCATTTTTGGTCGTTTGGTTTTATCACGATCCCCGCCTGCACCAACAAC
>JBGOXH010000250.1:0-4257 GCA_041479075.1 Bacteroidia bacterium
AAAATGTTCTCATAACAGTTTCACTTGATAAACCTCTCCCGGAAAAGCTGGTTGGGCGGGCAGGGTTTAATCTCGAGTTTTTACCGTCTGCTTATTTCAGGAAAACATTTGTTATAGATGGCATTACGGGTTTATTTCCTCTCTATCCTGCAAGCTTAATGGATGTAAAACCTTCATCTACCCAGATAACCCAGTTTGGAGGTTTTTCCACATTTGATGATCGTGACCGGGCTGAATATGTAGAGCCTAAACCTATTGCCGAGGGAAAAGTTCTTGTTCTTGCACCCGAAGATCCGGAAAAACGTATTCGTATTCAATCAGTCAGCGGCAACCTGATGCTGCTGGATGGCCGGACTGTTGCCCAGAACGGCTGGTTTGTGGTTCGTACACTGATCCCCGCAGATCAGACCGGCAAAGTAGTGGAATGGGTATTAACTCCAAACACAATTCCGAACTGGATAAGACCTCCGATGATTGCTCATTCCCAGATCGGATATTACCCTGAATATGAGAAAACAGCTGTCATTGAACTGGACAAAAATGATAAACCCCTTGCAAATGCTTCCTTGATGAAACTGACTGACAGTGGCGAATGGATTGAAAAATTCAGCGGTGAGGTGAAAGTCTGGGGAACATATCTGCGTTATAATTATGCCAGATTCGATTTTTCCTCTGTGCAAGAACCCGGGATATATATAATAAGGTATGGTAACCAGAAAAGCGATCCTTTTCAGATAGGAAATCAGATTTATGACAATATCTGGCAGCAAACCCTTGATGTATGGTTCCCGGTTCAGATGGATCACATGTATGTAAATGAAGCTTACCGTGTGTGGCATGGTGCTGCACATCTTGATGATGCCCTCCAGGCACCGGTTAATCATCAGCATTTTGACGGCTTTCGAATGGGAGATACAACAGAAACAAAATATAAACCGCTGGAGCGAATTCCAGGTATGAATATCGGTGGATGGTTTGATGCCGGAGACTATGATCTCCGTACCGGTTCGCACTGCAGCACAGTATCAAACTTAGTTGATTCCTGGGAACTTTTCAGTATAAAACGCGATGAGACATTTGTTGATCAGAAACAACGTTATGTTGATATTCACCATCCTGACGGTAATCCTGATATCCTGCAGCAGATTGAACATGGGACACTTTATCTTATCGCACAGCACCGTGCATTTGGCAGGGCTATCACAACTACTATTGAACCAAACCTTCATCAGTACCACCACCTGGGAGATGCTGTAAACATTACAGATAATCTGCCTTATAATCCTAAGCTTAAAAAGTACGAATCTGACGGTTTTTCGAGCGGTACACCGGATGACAGGTGGGTTTTTACGAACAGATCGTCACGGACTAATTACAGCTCTCTGGTTGCACTGGCAGGCGCCAGCCGGGCTCTTCGCGGATATAATAGCGCACTATCAGAAGAGTGTCTTGAAACTGCAAAAAAAGTCTGGACCGATGAACATAATCAGCCAGCGGAGGGAAACCGCCAGGGATTCGGGTTTGCTGGAACCGGTGAGATGGAAGCATCACTACAATTATATATATGTACAAAAGAGGCCGCGTATGCAGACAGGTTTAATGAATTATTATGGCCTGCAATGGAGAGAGGATATATTCAGAATATGAAGCTGGCAGCAATAGCTGTTCCTTATATGGACAATGCTTATAAGGAAAAGCTTAAGCCTTATGTATTGAAATTCAAAACTGCCAATGATGAATTGTTTAAGCAGAATCCGTTCGGTGTTACAATTACAACAGGCGGATGGGGTGGAAATGAAGCGATAATCAACTGGGCCATAACTAATTATTTCCTTCATAAAGCATACCCTGAAATAATTGGCGCTGAGTATACCTATAGAGGAATTAATTATATTTTTGGCTGTCATCCGTATTCGAATATTTCATTTGTGTCGGGTGTGGGTACACGGTCAAAAGAGGTAGCTTATGGCAATAACCGTGCTGATTTCACATTTATTGCCGGCGGTGTTGTTCCTGGAATCCTGGTCCTTAAGCCGGATTTCCCTGAAAATATGGAAGACTGGCCGTTCTTATGGGGTGAAAATGAATATGTAATCAATATTTGTGCTGAATATATTTTTCTTGCAAATGCTGTTCTTGACTTGAAAAACGAGAAGAAATAATTAATTTAAATTTAATGGTTGATTTAAATCTAATATTCTCACAGTCGCCATCTGTTGTGACAAGAAAAACAGGAAATGAGTACGTCCTTGTTCCGGTTGCAAATAATATTGCTGACATGAACAGCGTCTATACTCTCAATGAGACCGGGGCATTTTTATGGGAACAGCTTGATGGCAAAAAAAGCGTGAAGGATCTTATTGATGCACTTATCTCTGAGTACGATGTTGATTATGAAACTGCTACTGCTGATGTATTTTCTTTTATCGAAGAAATGAGTAAATACCTGATTATTAAGTAAAAAATGATGCTACTTCTTTCTGTTGAAAAAGTCGCTTTTTACCCCCTAACCCCCCAAGGGGGGAATTATAACTATCTGTTTATCAATAAGTCCCCCCTGGGGGATTTAGGGGTGGTTTAAAGAAAAAGGACTTTTTCAACAGCCCCCAGGGGTAGGGTTAAATATAGTAGAAAAAAGAGGCCAGGGTTATAAGGTTAAAAACAACTGAAAATGACTCAACTGAGGTGAGGAATTACACTTTAAATATAGCAGGTTACAGGATCAGGCTTGAGAGTTCTGAAGAGGGACCTGAATTAGTTCCGTCAGAGAGATTCCTCAGGAATATCAGCACAGAGAATAATTTTGACATCTTAATTACAGTTCATTCCGGGAAATACAAGCTTCCGGCCGGAGCGGAAAAAGTTTTTGATGCACCTTATATCGAAGAGATAAACGGCATCAGGATAAAGAAAAGCGATAAATTCTGGAGCATCCACAAACAACATAATGATCTTTTCATAAAATCCGTTTTTCCTCTTTCATCAAAAAAGAAAAAAGCAGTTTTGAAGTTCTCATTGTCAAAAAGGAATTGGGATCTATGGTTCGACAGTGCCGGGGAGAAATTTGATCCGATGGAATATCCGCTTGACGGATTGATCCTTTACTAT
Organism: Bacteroidia bacterium; assembly: GCA_041479075.1. Taxonomy (GTDB): domain Bacteria; phylum Bacteroidota; class Bacteroidia; order Bacteroidales; family VadinHA17; genus LD21. The sequence goes on from JBGOXH010000250.1 coordinate 3,109, forward strand.
CTTACTGTTATTCGTGGAGATATTCTGATCCATGCTTCAGGAATAAATAATGCAGGTCATGGTTACCTGTTCAGCGGTATGTCAGGTAAAGGCAAAACAACAATGGCAAGATTATGGGATAAATCAGGTGCAAGAGTCATTCATGACGATCGTTTAATTTTGCGTAAAACAGGCAGCGGATATAAGATGTTTAATACTCCCGTTTACAATAATGATACACCTCAGGAATCTGTTTTGAATAAGATCTTCCTTATTGGACATGGTAAAAAGAATGAACTTATTCCGGTCAAGGGAGCTGCAAGCATAAGCATGGTAATGGCAAACTGTATTCAACATAACTGGGACTCCAGAATAATTGTCAGGTTACTTGGAGCCGTCTCAATAATGTGCGGAACGGTTCCTGTAGTCAGGCTTCTTTTTAAACCCGACAGGAGTATAATTGATGATATCCTTGAAAATGAATAAAGTTTCAGATAATCATATAATTGTAAAGAATATAGGGTTTTCGCTTCTGGCTGAAGGGACAACCATCAGGGTGAAAACTGATGGTTACAGCATGTACCCTTTTATTAAGCCCGGAGCAATTATATTGATCGAACCACTGAAAGAAGAGTCGGTTCCGGTACAAGGAGAGATCATTGCGTGGAAAAGAGAATCCGGATTTGTAGTTCACCGGCTTGTAAGGATTGTAAAAAGCGGGAATGAGGTCAGGTACATCACCAGGGGCGACAGCTGTTCTCTTGAAGATCAGCCGGTCAGCAAGGAACAGATTGCAGGAAAGGTAGTCAGGATTGAAACCGGATCAGGTAAAATAAAAGTGTCCGAAAACGAACTGATCCGCAAACCTGTTTATCTTTATAACAGGTTTTTGGTTTGGGGATTATTAAGAGTAAAAAGAGTTTTAATTGGTTCTTAAGCAGCTAATTAACACATTAGTATTTTAGTAAGAAAAGAATTACTTCTAATTAATATTAAACCCCCTTTCATTTTCCCCCAAGGGGGAAATGTAAAACCACCTCCTTCCCCCGTGGGGGAAGGTAGGGAAGGGGGTAAAGACTCTTATAAAAGAAATGGAGAAAAACAAAAAAACTTTGTGAGCACAAAACTCAAATATTTCATTGAATCAATAAAGCTCGTCTGGAGATCTGC
>JBGOXH010000310.1:0-3125 GCA_041479075.1 Bacteroidia bacterium
GTATTATGTGAATTATCTATATTATCAGATACATCAAGATTATTTGAATGCAATCAAATAATCTAATTTTCCACTCTGGTTAAAATAATACTTGACATTGGGAAATATGTTGTGCCCTGAGTGTAACGAAGTCCTCCATTAATTTTCCCATTGACAGGGCCAGGACTTAACCAAAGTTCGACCTCCTTGGAATCCAGTGGGTCATTTTCGAAAATCTTTCCAATCTTGCCGCATTCAATAGTAAATGATAACCCTGACATCTTGACCGGAAGGAGCCAGTTTGTCTTTATTTTTCCGTTTTCGAATTTTGCAGATCCGATAGAACCATTAACAGTATGATCGTTTTTAATATTTAATGTAATAATGGCTGAATCTGAAGTAAATTGAAATTTATTCTTTTCGTCCTTGGTACGAACAGTGATCCAACCTTTATCGGTCTTCCAATATCCAACTATCTCTTGAGGAATACTCTTTTGCCCACATGAGTAAAGAAAAAAAGTTGCCAGAATTAAATATGCTGGCAGTAAAATTGTACGAATAAACCTGGTCTTTGTTTTCATTGTCTTGTCATTTATAAATAAAATTAAAGTATCTTCCCTGCTTTAGGTCGTTATTCTTTTGTAAATTAGTTGTAAAGTATTTTACAGGGATTCAGCAAACAATTATTATATAATTATCATATTTTGCATCAGGAAGACAAAATATTCTTCAGCCTTCTTAAAAAGGAAATAGCACTTACCATGATGCATTCATATCCTGGGACAGATCCTGATATATCAAACTGGAAGGGACAAGAAATAATTGACTTTCAGGAAGATTTGCTTTGCAAAGTAAACGGGCAACTGAGTGAAAAATGGTTTTACACCCACATGAAAACTTCAAGTCAGACATTACCCAGGATCGATGTGTTGAATTTACTCAGTCAGTATGCAGGTTACAAGAACTGGCAGGATTTCAGGTATAAAAATATGAGCCATATCCCTGTTACGGAAAAGTCACGAAAGCCGGTCAGCATGCTGATCCGCATACCTTTATTGTTTATGACTGTTACGGTTCTGTTATATGTCATTTTAAAATTAATAAATACCCAAGATTACAGGTTTACTTTTATGGATTCTGATACAGGAGAGCCGATACTTAACAATAATATCCGGGCAGAACTGCTTGGGGGAATTGAATCACCGACATCATATTTTTCTGATGAAAAAGGAAGTATAACCGTAAGAACTAATAAAAGCCGGGTGAGCATGATTGTAAAGGCTCCTTATTATCTTACTGATACGATAAACAGGACACTCAGAAAATTTAAACATGATGAACAAATTAGCTTACGTGCAGATTATTATTCGCTTATGATCAGTTACTTTTCTCAGTCCGATGTGAATTCCTGGGAAAAAAGACGGGGCCAGCTTGCCGGGATACTCAGTGATGATGCAATAATTTACCAGTTTCCTGATATTAGTGCAGGGGAAGGTATGGCACTATATTCCAAATGGGAGTTTATTGACAAGATTACAACGCCAACATCCGGTCTCAGGCAGATTGAAATAGTGGATTGCCGCTATCATGACGGGGAAATAATCCTGCTGCGCTACAGGAACAAAAGAGAAAAAGAATGAGGTGGCTGAAATACATATTGATTCTGATTATGATCTATCTGGTCTGTTCAGCCAGAACCTGTACAGAAGATGAAGATGCTGTTGCTGAAAGAGAAAAGCAACAGGTTGATAAGTTAATGAGAGAAATTGAAGCCGTATTTACATCAGACACCCTGGCTGATCATCTCCTCAGGGGATACGAAATAACAGCAATAAGCAAGCTTAATGATTTTGCCGATTATATTAAGATTATCTCAGATACAACATTGAATTTGAGATTCAGACAGCATACAGCTGAATTAGTCAGAGCACTGTTTATTCCCGGTGAAATTCAATTACAAACCTGGAGCAGGAACTATCCTGTACCAGGACTTAATACTCTGGAGATTCTGATAGATTACTGCATTTCTGAAGGCATTTCATGCTGGATTAATCCTGTCGGGATTAATGTAAATGACCAATTTGTTCGCGAAAATGATTCCACATTCACGGGGACTCTGTCTTTTTATCAAAAATGTGTGTCTTTTCCCGATATAGACCAAATTGAGGATTTATCAGGGCCATATGTTATAGATATTTATCTGATGAGGAAGATTAAGTTTTTTGGCATAAAGCAACTAGGAGTGTGGGAAGTATATCTGGGAGCTATAGAATAAGATAAAAATTACCTGTCATGAAAACCTGATATACAATTACTCCAGCGATCGTTTACAGGACAGCAATGATTTCTAATATTAAAAAGTTTACTCTTGTTTTGTGTATGGCAATTTTGTCAATCACCATACATGTGCAGACCTGGAAAGCCCAAATAGAGACCATAACTATAAAGGGGAATCATATTACTAAAACCCTGGTAATGAGACCCAATCATAAAATAAACATCATAAGTATAGTAAATCCTTCTTACAGCAGACCCATCCATTATTATGGAACATTCCTTGGGGGATCCTCTGATTCCATCAGAATTAACCTGATTGCCACAGATATGCAACAGTCAACATATTTAAAGGGGAAAAACTTCCCGGGAATTGAGGGTTATAACAAGGGCAATATAACTCTAGCCTTATCGGATGTGAGTTATATACATTATAGGAGACTTACGGAAAACGCTGAAGAATATATTACAGGAGGAACTATGCTCGGTATTTTGGGATCACTGACCGCATTGACAATAACTCCTCTATTTTGTATTAATTTAAAAGATATGACATTTAATACTGATCGCTATAAAAAATGGGCGGTTGGAGGTGCAATTGGTCTGGCTTCTTCATTAACAATTATAATTCCCTTTATAATAATTGATGATAAAAAATTTCACTTTAAACTTGACATACCGGATAAAAACATAAATGTCTGGAATTTTAAATATGATTGAAAGTTATTTCTCGTTCCGGATAATCTGATCATATTTGGCCGATCTGATTAAAATACAACATAAATAGCTAATAATTCATTCGGTTCTGAATAAAAGAGTAGTAAGATAAAATTCGAATATGAAAAAGATAATTATTCTTTTGGTAATTGTAA
>JBGOXH010000122.1:0-8315 GCA_041479075.1 Bacteroidia bacterium
CAAAACCCGAACCTCCCCGTAACCTTACATAACCGGTATTTCCAAGTTTCGCTCCCGATTGACCTTTGAATTGTATTCCTGTAACTTTTCCTGCAAGAGCGCTGTTTATACTTGTCTGTCTGGCCTCTGACAACTTCTCACCTCCAACAACCTGGTTCAGCGTTGAAGAGCTTTTAGGTGATCGTTTGATATTATAACCGGTGGTCACAACTATTTCCTCAAGGGCGAGGATATCATATTCCATCACAACATCAATTACATCACGCCCTGCAATTTCAATTTCCTGTCTTTTCATTCCTACGAAGGAGAAAATCAGAGCATTTGCATCCTGTGGCACTGTTATTACATATTTCCCGTAAGCATCAGTATTAGTACCCACTGTAGTTCCTTTGATCTGGACGGTTACGCCTGGAATAGGGCCTTCCCCGGTTATGGCTGAGATAACTGTACCATTAATTATTTTTGTCTGGGCTGACAGGAAAGATATACCAAGAACCAGGAAACCTAAAAAAAGTAGAGCCTTCTTCATACGGTTCAGGTTTGATTTTAGCATAGGCGAATTTAAACAATTATAGATCATCAACAAAATTAATTTTGTTTGGTTTGTGTGTCATTCTTTCGTAACTTGTATCATACAAAACCACTAATCATGCCAAGCCTCATTCCCGGATACGAATATGACATATTCATAAGCTACCGTCAGAAAGACAACAAAGGCGGGAGACAAGGAGCCCCTTCATTTGGGGCGACGCAGTCCCGCGAAGCGGGATGGGTGAGTGAATTTGTTGAGGCTCTTAAGAACGAACTCGAATCTACTTTCAAAGAAGAGATAAGTATTTATTTTGACATTAATCCTCACGATGGACTTCTTGAAACTCACGACGTAGATGCTTCTCTCAAAGAAAAACTAAAATGTCTTGTTTTTATTCCTGTCCTTTCACGGACATACTGCGATCCGAAATCATTTGCATGGAAAAATGAGTTTGAAGCATTTTCAGAGCAGGCTTCAAAAGATCAATTAGGACTAAAGGTCAAATTGCCTAATGGTAATATTGCAACCAGAGTGCTGCCGGTTCGTATCCATGACCTCGATCTGGGCGATATTAAATTATGTGAATCAATAATAGGCGGTGTCCTTCGTGATATTGAATTTATTTATAAATCTGAAGGTGTTAACAGGCCTCTTCGGTCATCAGAAGATAAACCGTATGAGAATCTGAACAATACTTTTTACCGCGACCAGATAAATAAGACCGCTCTTGCAATAAAAGAGATTATTCTTGGATTAAAAGGGGAGCCTGATATGTCCGTAGAGAAAAGTACAGAACTCAGGGATCAGGAACGGGAATTTTACGATGTCAGAAAACCTGCAAGATCACCAAAGAAGAAATTGCTGATCGGAGCCGGGATACTGGCAGTATTAATTATTGCAGCATTATTTCTCTGGCCAGGATTGACCGGACGGAACAATCTGAAAAGACTTATAGCAAAGGATGGAAGGATTCCTATTGCAGTGATGCCATTTCAGAATATGACCAATGATACTATCTGGAATGTTTGGCAGGATGGCATTCAGGGTATCTTAATCAATAATCTTTCAAACTCTGGGGAATTGAAAGTAAGGCAATTGGAAACAATCACCAATATGCTTAAAAGCAAAGGTCTTACTGATTATGCTTCACTTACACCCTCTGTTGCCGGTTTGATTTCAAAGAAACTGGAAACAAGTGTATATATCCAGGGCAGCATAAAACAGTCGGGCAACACTATGAGATTAAATGCCCAGCTAATTAATACAAAAACAGGAGAAGCCTTTAAGTCCTTTCAGATCGAGGGGACTGCTGACAGTATCCTTCCTGTCATTGACTCACTTTCAGTGAAGATTCAGGAATTCCTTTTAATATCTGTAATGAAAAAGGAATTAGGATTTGATATTGAAAATAATGAAAAGTATATTTCAGGTACCAGTTCTTCTGAGGCATTCAGATACTACATGTATGGGGCGAAAGCCTTTAGAAATGGTGATATGTCCACACAGAGGGAATGGCTCCTGAAAGCAATCGCTATTGATTCAAACTTTGTAGCCGCCATCCATGATATTTGTTATGCATATGCAAACGATAATAATAATAAACAGGCAAGACAATGGTGTCTTAAGGCTTACCAAAAACGGGATATATTGAATATGTTCCAGAGGCTCGAGATAGACAGAACATATGCTGATTTTTTTGAAACGCCAAATGAAAGCCTGAAATATTTAAGGCAGATGAAGGAATATGATGATCTGACCTCGAATTATCTTATGACGGGAGTGGAATATTTCGCACTGGAGCAATATGAAAAAGCAATACCTGAATTTGAAAAAGTTCTGGAAATGGATTTTAAATTATATTCAGGACCATGGTGGTCCAGTGACTATGATTGGCTTGTATGGGCATATTATAAGACCGGTCAGTATAAGAAAGTGAAAAAACTGCTTAAAGAATCGGAAAAGTATTATCCTGATGATACGCAACTGACCTGGCAGAAGGCTGTCATTTCATTAGCTGAAGGAGATACCCTTTCAGCAAATCGACAAATTAAAAAATACACATCTCTACTCAAGGAGAATTCAGCTTCTGAGGCAGTAATTGCAAATGGTATAGCAGCTATTTACTGGGAATCAGGTTTTCTGGAGAAAGCTGAGGAATATGATCGTAAGGCACTCTCATTAGAACCTGACAATCCTGGATGGATGAATATTCTTGCTTATTTACTGATTGATAAGGATCGGAACATTAAAGAAGGTTTGGAACTTATTGATAAGGCACTTGAATTAAGACCTGATAGGGTTGGCTATTTAGATACCAAAGGCTGGGGATTATATAAACAGGGTAAATATGAAGAAGCATTGAAACTTCTTGAAAAACTTGACAGCTTAAAAACTAAATATAACCACACATTATATCTTCATCTGGAGGCAGCGAGAAAAGCTGTCGCAGGACAGAAGTGAAGAGACTAAGTGACGAAGTGACTAAGAGACAATCTGTAACTGGGGACTGTTTATCGAGCACCAGGGGCATTGATCCTGCACCCTGCAACTGAAATACAGCAACGAAGTTTTTTTGGCATTAGTCTTTCTCTTTCCTAACTTTAGCACACTTAACTATTCATATGGCAAGCCTCATCCCAGGTTACGAATACGACATCTTTATCAGCTATCGCCAGAAAGACAATAAAGGCGGGAGACAAGGAGCCCCTTCATTCGGGGCGACACAGTCCCGCGAAGCGGGATGGGTCAGTGAGTTCGTAGATGCCCTGAAGGACGAACTTGAATCAACATTCAAAGAGGAGATCAGCGTTTATTTTGACATCAATCCCCATGATGGTCTGCTTGAAACACATGATGTTGATGCTTCCCTGAAGGAGAAACTGAAATGTCTTGTTTTTATTCCTATCCTTTCACGTACATATTGCGATCCCAAATCATTTGCATGGAGAAATGAGTTTGAAGCATTTGCTGAACAGGCTTCTCATGACCAGTTCGGATTGAAAGTAAAACTCAATGATGGAAGTATTGCGAACAGAATACTTCCTGTTCGTATTCACGATCTGGATAGTGATGATATAAAGCTTTGTGAATCGGTCTTGGGAGAAGCTTTAGGCGGAGTAGAGTTCATATATAAATCCTCCGGAGTAAACAGATCCCTGAGGTTAAAAGAAGATAAACCGCATGAGAATCTGAATAATACTATTTACCTCGACCAGATAAACAAAACAGCTCTGGCAATAAAGCAGATTATTCTTGGATTAAAGATAGAACCGGAAACATCTGTGAAAGAGAGTTCTGAGCACCGGGTGCAAGATCAAGGAATTTATAAAAAAGGTAAGCCTGCAAAATCAAGAAAGTCTAAATTGCTGATCGGAGCCGGGGTCCTGACAATATTAATAATTGCAGGAATATTTGTTTATCTAAAAATATATAGACATGGCAATCTGGACAGACTTATATCGAAGGATGGAAAAATTTCGATAGCAATAATGCCATTTCTGAATATGACAAATGATACCCTCTGGGATGTTTGGCAGGATGGCATTCAGAGTATCTTAATCACTAAACTTTCAAACTCGGAAGAATTAAAAGTCAGGCAATTGGAATCAATCACCGGTTTGCTGCAGAGCAGAGGTCTAACTGATTATGCTTCACTTACGACATCTGTTACCAAAACAATTTCACAAAAACTGGAAACAAATGTTTATATACTTGGCAGCATTAAAAAATCAGGCAGTACTTTAAGAGTGAATGCTCAGCTAATTGATACAAAAACCGGGGAAGCCTTTAAATCTTTCCAGATTGACGGGACTCGTGACAGTATCTTTATTATCATTGATTCACTTTCAAGGAAGGTACAGGAATTCCTTATACTATCTGTGATGAAGCAGGAGGTAAATACTGATGAAAAGCACTGGGGAACTACCGGTTCCCCTGAAGCTTTCAGATTTTACATGCTTGGACAAAAGGCCTTTGGTGAAGACTTTACTGTTTCAAGGGAATGGTACCTGAAAGCTCTTGCGATCGACTCAAACTTTGTTGACGCCGCTTTACAGGTAATGGAAACGTATATAGTTCAGGGGATGTATGAGCAGGCAAAACAGTGGTGTTTAAGGTATTACAAAAAAAGGGATATGATGCCTCTAATACAGAAGATCTGGATAAACTATGCATATGCCAAATGCTTTGAAACGCCGAATGAAGAGATAAAATGTTTAAAGCAGCTCAAGGAACATGATGATCTGTCGCCGACCCCTTATTTTTTGACGGGGGCTGCTTATTTCAAAATGGGCCAATATGATAAAGCAATACCTGAACTGGAAAAATCATTGGAGATAGAGTTAAAACTGGAGTCAAAACCCGTATGGTCACAAAGTTATGTCTGGCCCGTCACAGCATATATTCGTATTGGTCAATATAAGAAGGCAAAAAAGCTGCTTATGGAATCAGAAAAATATTTTCCGGATGATGTGGAACTGACTGCGCAAAAAGCTACTATATCATTATCTGAAGGAGATACTACTGAAGCAAACCGGTATATTGAAAAATCCATTGGTATACTTAAAGACAATTCAGCGTCTGAGGCATCCATAGCAGCAAACCTGGCAGGAATTTACAATGAAGCAGATATCCCGGATAAAGCAGAGAAATATTTACGCCAGGCACTCTCACTGGAACCTGAAATTCCTGTTAGAATAAGGATGCTTGCATTTTATCTGATCGATAAGGATCGGAATATCAGTGAAGGTCTGGAACTCATTGATAAAGCACTTCAATTAAGACCTGATAATTATATGTATTTAGATATTAAAGGCTGGGGTCTGTATAAACAAGGTAAATATAACGAAGCACTGGACCTCCTTCAAAAGGCAGATAATTTAAAACCTATTTATAACCATCAAATATACCTTCATCTCGAAGAGGCAAAAAAGGCAGTTGCCGGACAGAAGTGATCCACCTTCGCTGTCTCCTTCGCCTTGCTTCGGAGACCAAAGAAAGCTTCGGTGGACAAAGGAGGGGGAGAGTGGGAGAAATAATTAGCCAAGATAAAATATAATAAATATAAACATTACAGTTTTGGAATTCAATTCCAATGTTGTAAATAGAATTAAGCCTATTAATCAGATTTTGAGCCCTGTAACGGTGACCTGTTAATTACCGTTGGCTTCCCGCCAATGGGCGGGCAGGCAGCCAACGGTTAAAAGGCCTCTCTCAGGAATCGGGCTTTAGCCCAAAAGGATTTGGGACTAAAGTCCAAAAAATAAAAGCCTCCTAACTGTCGGCAAAAGCCGACGGTATTATAGCAGTTTATATAAAATTTTTATCCTAACTTTATCTCACTGAACCGATAATATGCCAAGCCTCATCCCGGGTTACAAATACGATATATTTATCAGCTACCGCCAGAAAGACAATAAAGGCGACAAGTGGGTAAGTGAGTTCGTAGATGCCCTGAAGGACGAACTTGAATCGACGTTCAAGGAAGAGATAAGTGTCTATTTTGACATCAATCCCCATGATGGTCTGCTTGAAACACATGATGTTGATGCTTCCCTGAAGGAGAAACTGAAATGTCTTGTTTTTATTCCTATCCTTTCACGTACATATTGCGATCCCAAATCATTTGCATGGAAAAATGAGTTTGAGGCATTTGTGGAGCAGGCTTCAAAAGATCAGTTCGGATTGAAAGTCAAACTGCCTGACGGAAATGAAGCAAACAGAGTACTGCCAGTGTGTATTCATGATCTGCAAAGTGACGATGTCAAGCTTTGCGAATCGGTATTGGGAGATACTCTCAAAGGAATAGAGTTCATCTATGAATCAACAGGTATCAACAGGCCACTGAGGTCAAAAGAAGATAAGCCCCATGAGAATTTAAACAAAACCATTTACCGCGACCAGATAAATAAAACAGCACTTGCTGTAAAAGAGATTATTCTTGGATTAAAGGGAGAACCGGATATACCTTTAAAAAGAATCCAGGAACGGCAGGTGAGAGAACAGGAAGACATAAAAAACAGGGGATTGAAATGGGAAGGGAGATCTGTAAAACTGACAAATCCTAAATTGTTGATTGGCGCTGGCATCTTGGTAATATTAATAATTGCGGCATTGTTTATTTGGCCCCGGTTGATCGGCCGGAAAAATCTGGAAAGACTAATATCGAAGGACGGAAAGATCCCGATTGTTGTTATGCCATTTCAGAATATGACCAATGATACTCTCTGGAATGTCTGGCAGGATGGTATTCAGAATATTTTAATCACTTCACTTTCAAACTCAAAGGAATTAAAAGTCAGGCAATTGGAATCAATCACCGGTTTGCTGCAGAGCAGAGGTCTTAATGATTATGCTTCACTTACGCCATCTGTTGCCAGCTCCATTTCAAAGAACCTGGAAGCAAATGTCCATATCACTGGAAGTATAAAACAGTCAGGCAGTACTTTAAGAGTGAATACCCAGTTAATTGATACAAAAACAGGAGAAGCTTTTAAATCTTTCCAGATTGACGGGACTGTTGATAGTATCCTTCCTGTCATTGACTCACTTTCACAGATGGTACAGGATTTCCTTATAATATCTGTAATGAAAAAGGAAGTGACTTTCGATGAAAAGCATTTTGCAATTACCAGTTCTCCTGAGGCTTTCAGGTATTATATGTACGGACAAAAGGCCTTTGGTAAACCAGATTTTCCTGCAGCAAGAGATTGGTACCTGAAAGCAGTCTCTATCGATTCAAACTTTATTGACGCTGCTTTACAGATCTCATTTTCATATGGGAACCAAGGATTGTATAAAGAAGCAAAACAATGGTGTCTCAGATTTTACAAAAAAAGGGATGTGATGCCCATGATCCAGAAGATCTTGATAAACTATACCTATGCTAATTACTTTGAAACGCCAAACGAAGAGATAAAATATTTAAGACAGCTTCAGGAGCTTGATGATCTGTTACCGACTTATTATTTTTTGACAGGTGTTGCTTACTTCCAAATGTATCAATGGGATAAAGCAATAACTGAACTGGAAAAAGCTCTTGAGACAGATTTAAAATTGAATTCAAAACCAGGCTGGTCTCAAAGCTATGCCTGGCTTGTATGGGCATATTGTAATACCGGTCAGTATAAGAAGGGGAAAAGGCTGCTTAACAAATCAGAAAAGTATTTTCCTGATGATCCTGAATTGATCCAGCTAAAAGCTATTATTTCATTAGCTGAAGGAGACCCCCTTGAAGCAAATCGATATATTGAGAAATTCAGATCAATTGTAAAGAGCGAATCATTGTCTGAAGCAGAGATTGCATTAAACCTGGCTGGAATTTACGAGGAGGCAGGTGTTTTAGGTAAAGCAGAAGAATATTACAGACAAGCTCTTTCCCTGGAACCTGAAAAGCCTGGAAGACTTAGAACACTTGCCTACTTTTTGATTGATAAGGAACGAAACATTAATGAAGGACTGGAGCTTGTTGAAAAGTATCTTGAATTAAGACCTGAAAATTATCTTATTTTGGATACTAAAGGCTGGGGACTATACAAACAAGGGAAATACAAGGAAGCATTGGAGATACTTCAAAAAAGCTGGGATTTAAGAATGAAGAATGCTGTTTATGATCATACAGCATTCCTTCATCTCGAGGAAGCAAAAAAGGCTGTCGCAGGACAGAAGTGATCCACCTTCGCTGTCTCCTTCGCCTTGCTTCGGAGACCAAAGAAAGCTTCGGTGGACAAAGGAGGGGGAGAGTGGGAGAAATAATTAGCCAAGATAAAATATAATAAATATAAAC
>JBGOXH010000210.1:0-5182 GCA_041479075.1 Bacteroidia bacterium
CGTTAGCTGTCGGAGGCGGAATCCGGAACAAGAAAGAGGTTGAGGAAATTTTTAATGCCGGAGCAAATCTTATAATTCTTGGCAATGGTTGTGAAAAAAATCCGGATCTCCTTTCAGATGCCTGTCATATAAGAGACATAGTCCGTAAACTCTAATTAATCAGCACATTAATTGCAAAACTTTGTGGTGAAAAATCCAACCACCTCCCCCTGACACTTCGGTCAGGGTACTCCCCGCTTAAGCGGGGCAGGCTCTCCTTTGAAAAGGAGGAGAAAGTATTTTTTATTTATCTGAATAATTCAAACATCGGTTCGCCGGTACATCCATTAGGAAATGGAATCTTGCAAAGCGAAGAAAGAGTTGCTGCAATATCAGTCATATTCACCTTTCGTGTAACCGAAGCCCTGTTAACACTCCAACCGTACCATATTAAAGGTACATGAGAATCATATTCATAAGGTGAATTATGGTTTGTGACATAATTACTTTCTTTTTCAACCCAGCCTGAATTAAGTACGATAATGACATCGCCTGATCTCTGCGGATTAAAATTATTAATGATCCTTTTCAGATTTCCGTTCCCGAAATCATTTGCTTCAAAAGCTGAATACGGGTAGGCCGCTGCAACACCGGAAAACTGCACCAGAAATCTCGCTACCTTTTTCTGTATTTCTTCAAGAGGGATTTTTGCATCCTCAATCAATGTTCTGTTAAGAAAAAGCTGTTTCTCTGAATACCCTTTAATCCATTCACCATCGCCATAACTTGCCTTAAGATAGCTCTTTAGCAGATAAATTGCCTGATCCTGTCTGAAAATACCTGCCGGAATACGGATACTTTCCAGAACACCGGGTATTTCAGATATACCATGAGCAGAAGTAAAATATACCAGTATATTTTTCTTACCCAAAGTTTCGTTCAGGTATTTCAGCAGATCTTCAATGTCTTTATCAAGCCTGAAAATCGCATCCGCCATTTCAAACGATGATGGCCCGAATCTGTGCCCTATATAATCTGTCGCAGAGTAACATACTGACAGAAAGTCAGTTACATCATCTTTCCCCAGCTCCTCTTTTTCAATAAGCCTTTTTGCAAATTCAGTTGTAACAGTATTCCCAAAAGGTGTTTCCCTGAGAAACGAATAATCACGATCTGTCCCGGACTTACCCCTGGTACTAAGCTTCTTTAAATCATACGGGAAATAATTTAGTCCGTTGAAACCTGCTTCATACTTGTTGGTATCAGAGATGCAATCAGAATAATCCTGGTAAGGTCTTAACAAAGTCCATGAATTGGCAAGATATTTTTCAGGGTAGTTTAAAGCATTAAAATCGTTTACCCACGATGGCAGAGAATCAATATAGTAAGAGCTTGTCATCCAGGTTCCCGTAGTATTGTCATACCAGTATGCAGCATCAGCTGCATGACCTGCTGAGAAAATTGCAGAATTTTCTTTCAATCCGACAGCAAAAACTTTTGACTTCCTGTTAGTAGCCATTTTAAGCTCGTCGGAGAATGTTGAAACCTGAAGATTCACTGGTGAATGCAGTCCCGATTCGTAACTGCCGCCGACCGGATTAACTGACGCATCCTTAGTACAATAGATTTGTTCGTTTCTCAATGGCAGGTACCAGCTATCAGATGTAATTCCATGAAGCGAGGGTTCAGTACCTGTTGATATGGTAGTATGACCGGGAGCGGATTGTGTCAGCATATACTGGAAGGAAGCATTCTGAAAAAACGTTCCTTCGTTTAACAGCTTCCTGATACCGTTTTCACAAAACCTGCTGCGGAATTTTTCAAACTGATCGTACCTGAGCTGTTCAACAACAATACCAATAATAAGTTTTGGCTTTTCAGGAGGAAGATATGCTCCCTGCCCCATTAAACCGGTAAAACTAAATGTTGATAAAAGAATCGTTGCAGCCTGCTTTATTGTCTTTACTCCAATCATAGAATTATGTTCGTTGATCTTGTTTATTACTCGCCTGAATTTAATAAGGTTCAAAAGTAGTTTTTTTAAGGGAAGTAGCAATAGCACGTAAAAAATGCAGATCTAATATGTTACCGGTGGACAACGACAAACTGGCTTTTATCGGTGACATTTGTGGCAGAGTTTGTGATTACCAGGGAATAGATACCACCTGTCAGACCTTTGACATTAATGAGCAGCGGAGTATCTTCAGCAGTAGTCACGTTATAATCTGCCATCTTCAAACCTATTGAATTATAGATACTTACATTTATTTTTCCGATTTGCCTATCAGGGAGAACCGCTTTTATATATTCTTCAGCAGGATTGGGATAAAGAAGTAGTGTTGTTGTTGTTACGGTATCAATAGGATTTAATACAGGTACCATTTCAACAATGATTTCAGTCTTCTGCCCGTCAGTTACAACAACATTTACAGTTTTATGATAGTAGCCTTTTGATGAAAATTCAAGATCCCATGTTCCCGCAGATAAAAGTCTCATAAAATTTCCGGTCAGAGTATCGGAATATACCTGTGAGCTGTCTTTGTCGTGACCTGTAATAAATATCTTTGCCGGTACCGGATCGCCGGTTACGGAATCTTTTACTAATCCATGGACTCCGTACATCGCATTTTCGATATACCCCAGCAGAGATCGCCAATTGTACTGCCATAATGAATTAAGATTTGCAACAGGAGTTTCAAAATTATAATCGAGTTCTATAGTCACTTCACGTCCCTGTAATTCCCAGGTCATGAAATCCTGCCGTCCTCCGTTTATTTTATACCAGTCATAACCATTTGTCACTCCATTATCAAATTCATCCATATAAGTGGATGGTGAATAAAGATGCACTGTATCAGCATATTTCCTGCTTATGTAATAAAACCAGTCATTATCCGCATGAAGTCTGTACCACCTGTCCCAGGGGTAATTTACAACCTCATCACCTGCATGAAAATTTGCTGAGATAACAAAGTGGTGTTCTCTCATAAACTTCATCATATCAATAGTTTCCTTCTGCTTGACCGTATTTGGTGTTTCAGGATCGGGAAAATTCCTGTTAAGATCGTACCCGTTTGCATTATATCTTGTAGGTGAGGAAATTGTATTTCCTATCCTGTACGTCCCGTCGGGATTTGCCAGAGGATTGATCCATATTTCGAGGTTATCCACAAGATTTGTCACCCTGCTGATTGTACCATAATTTTTTAACAAATAATCTGCCAGGCGCAGCATCAGAATAAATCCTCCGGTTTCATCGCCATGGATTGTGGAGGAGTAAAAAACTTCAGGTTCTGCCTCATCAATATTTGGATTATCAGAAATTTTAAGAGCCAGAACACACTTGTTATAATTTGTTTTTCCTATTGTATCAAGATGACAAAGTGAAGGATAAAGCGTGGAGAAGCTTTGCATTATTGAATCGTACTGCGAATATGTAGGGTAGCTATCCCACTCCATAGCCTGCTTAACGCCTGAGGATATCATAATACCCTTAATATCAGGTCTTTTCAGTATTACATAGTTATATTTCTGTGATATGAACCATTCGACTGTTAGCGGAGACAGAACAATTTCAACACTATTCTTCCGGACTGAGCTTACAGATACATTGCCTGAAAGTGCATTAACTTCTCTGATGCCGGGAAAAGGGATATTTACCCTTGCCTGTCCATACTGATTGACTTCTGATCGTAGAAGGTTGTCTTTATCAGAATTCTGCGATAAGCACTGAAAAGCGACAGAAGGTAATAGAAATAATATAATAACCAGCCGTTTAGCCATCACACATTGAATCTTATATGCAGAATATCGCCATCGTTGACAATATAATTTTTCCCTTCAATAAAGAATTTACCGGCCTCCTTACAGGCATGCTCTGTTCCAAGTGTGATAAAGTCATTATATTTCATTACTTCTGCCCTGATAAATCCCCTTTCAAGATCAGAGTGAATCACTCCGGCAGCCTGGGATGCAGTCATGCCTTTTTTGATCGTCCATGCTCTTATCTCTTTTGGCCCTACAGTAAAGAATGTCTGAAGATTCAGCAGCTTATATGCTGCTCTGACAAGCTTATCAACTCCGGGTTCATCAAGACCTGCATCTTTTAAAAACGCCAGACGGTCTTCAATATTTTCCAGCTCAGCGATTTCAGCTTCAATAGCTCCTGCAATGACCATAATCTCAGCATTCTTTCCTTTAAGAAATTCTTTAACACTGTCGACATATTTATTACCGCTTATTGCTTCTTTCTCATCCACATTGCACACATACATAACCGGTTTCATTGTAAGAAGGAAAAGGTCGTCGATATATTTTCTTTCCTCATCCTTCACAGCCAGCATTCTTGCATTGTTAAAACCTTCTATGTGTTCACGGTAGCGGTCAAGCACTTCCAGACCATGCATTGCATCCTTGTCACCTGCTTTTGAAGCTTTCTTAAGACGTTCTATCTTTTTTTCAACTGACTCGAGATCTTTAACCTGTAATTCAAGGTCAATAGTTTCAATATCTCTGACAGGATTCACCGACCCGTCAATATGAGGCAAAGCTTCGTTATCAAAACACCTGAGAACATGTATCAATGCATCAGTATTCCTTATATCTCCAAGAAATTTATTCCCGACACCTTCTCCCCTGTTTGACCCTTTTGCAAGACCGGGAATATCAACTATTTCGACTGTAGTATGAACAATTTTTTCAGTAACCTGGTGTTTTTCAAGCTCATATAGCCGTTTATCAGGAACCTGAACAACTCCGATATTCGATTTTGTAGCACTGAAGGCAAAAGCGTTTGTTTCGCCTTTTGTATTTGATATGCAATTAAATATCGTTGTTTTGCCAACATTGGTAATTCCGATTATGCCGCATTGGAGAGCCATGAGATGTAAGGTTTATTAACAGGTACAAATTTAAGGATTAGTTTGTCATATTTACTTACCCACTTATTCACTCATTGACCTATACTCAATCCCTAGTCAAAAATTAAACCCTTTCCCCAACCCCTTCCCTTAAGACTAACTACCCTTTATACACAATGTCTGCGGAGTTGAAAAAATGAATAGTAATTTAAAAACATTCAAAATGTCGCAGGAGATTCCTCACTGCGTTCGGAATGACAATGCAAGTTAGTGAGACAAAGGGGGAAGAAGTGGCGATTCGCAGGAGAAATATTGAAATTATACAAGATTCTATTTTGCGAATC
>JBGOXH010000309.1:0-3145 GCA_041479075.1 Bacteroidia bacterium
CCTCATTGAATCATCAATAAAAGGGACTGAAGATAGCCTCGATATCGAAATAAGAGTTGTTGAAGCATACCCGGAAGAAAGGTACTTATACCGTTCTTCATTCAAAAAAAGTTTTAAAGATCTGACAAGTGTCTACAACGAAATAATCAATCGCATTCTTAGGAGTTTGGAGGTTAAGGCCACACTACAGGAAGAAAAGTTCTCATCAGTTCTTCATACAGTTAACCCTGAAGTCAAGAAAGCTTGTGCCCGGGGACTATATTATATGAATCAGTTAACAGTTGAAGGGGCTGAATTGGGGATCAAATATTATAAAGAAGCTATTGCAATAGATCCTGCTGATCCGGAGCCTTATATAGGCTTGGCTCTGGGATATGGCACTGGAGGTCATGAAGCTAATTTATTCCCTGATGCTTTAGATCTAGCAAAAGCATATGCGATCAAAGCCATTGAACTCGATCCTGAAGAACTGCACCCCAATCTTGGCGACGCCCACATTGTTCTGGCACTAAGGTATTTTTGCTATGATTATGACTTTGTTAAAGGGAAATACCATTTAGACCGTGGTATTGACCTTAATCCAAACAGTCCTGCAGCTCATTATCTGTATGGATGGTATTTTGCATTGATCAACAAGCTTGATCAGGCCGCTGTCGAAATGAGAAAAGCAATTGAGATTGATCCTCTTGAGCCTAGCTGGTCGGGTAATCTCGCATTGCTATATCAGTGGTTTGGACATTATGAAGAGGCAATAACCTATGCACAGGATGTATTAAAACAAAACCCCACATATCCAATGGCATTATATGTATTGGGTTATGGTTATTCAAAAACGGGAAAGCATAAAGAAGCTATTGAAATACAGAAAAAAGTGTATGAATCTAATTCAGGCTTTGAGAGCGGACTGGGTGTTGCTTATGCACTAGCTGGTCAAAGAGGTAAAGCACTTGAGATTGCTGGAGAAATTGAAAAACAGAACATCGCATGGTCTGCATGGGGACTTGCTGAAATATATGCTGCCCTGGGGGATAACGACAAAGCAATTCACTGGATCGAAGAAATGTACAGGCTAAGACAGGATTTTACTCCATGGATCAGAGTTAATCCTCATTATAAAAACCTCCGTGACGATCCGCGCTATAAGGCTATTATTAACCGATTGAATCTTCCCGAATAAATTGACTGTCTGATAAGTGATTTCAGACACTATGCAAGCCCCTTCTCCAATAAGAAGCTTACCCATCTATCTCTTAATGCACTTTTAGTAATTATTTGCTATGTACTAAATAAAGGTTTAACTTTCCTAACTTTATCACAATGAATGACTAACATGGCGAGTATCATTCCAGGTTACGAATATGATATTTTCATCAGTTATCGCCAAAAGGATAACAAGTATGATGGCTGGGTAACGGAGTTTGTTGACAACCTCAAGAAGGAACTTGAGGCCACCTTTAAAGAGGAAATAAGCGTTTACTTTGACATTAATCCTCATGACGGACTGTTAGAGACCCATGATGTGGATGCTTCACTGAAGGACAAGCTGAAATGCCTTGTCTTTATCCCAATAATATCACGAACCTATTGTGATCCCAAATCATTTGCATGGGAACATGAGTTTAAAGCATTTGTTGAGCAGGCTTCACAGGATCAGTTTGGATTGAAGATAAAACTACCCAATGGAAATGTAGCAAGCAGGGTGCTTCCGATACGGATTCACGAACTGGATATTGCAGATATTAAAATGTGTGAAGATATTCTGGATGGAGTACTTCGCGGTGTTGAATTCATTTATAAGGAACCGGGGGTGAACAGGTCCCTTACTCCCGATGATGATGAAAATAAAAACCTGAACAAAACAAAATACAGAAATCAGATCAATAAGATAGCTCTTGCCATAAATGAAATCATTCAGGGAATAAAGACGGAACCGGAATGGATCCATTTGCAAAAAAGACTCGATGAAGAGAATATTATACAATCCGAAGATGTAAGGGAAAAGAAGAAAAAGCTTTGGCGGTGGGAAAAAACTGTTAAATCCACCCGGCATAAATTGCTTTCAGTAATATTGATCACAGCAGTTTTAATTGTAGCTGCAATAATTGTTTATCCTAAAATATTCAAAAATAATACTTTGGAAAAACTAAAGTCATCAAGTGAAAGAATTTCTGTTGCAGTTATGCCATTTCGGAATATGACAAATGATACCATCTGGAATGTGTGGCAAGATGGGATTCAGAATGAATTAATCAACAATCTGACAAACTCCAAGGAATTAAAAGTCAGACAAACAGAATCGATCTCTGGTTTACTTCAGAGTAAAGGGATTTATAACTATGCATCAATCACACCTTCAGTTGCCAGTACAATCTCAAAGAAACTTGATGCAAATATTTTTATCTATGGCAGTATAAAGCAGGCAGGTGCTATAATTCGTGTTAATACGCAATTAATTGATTCAAAAACAGATGAAGTTTTTAAATCTTTTCAGATTGATGGTCCCGCCAAAGAGGAGATGATCTTTCATGTCATTGATTCGGTTTCAGAGATGGTTAAAAATTTTCTCATAATTTCTAAATTGAAAAAGGAAGTATCTCCTGATATTCTTGATCTTGCATCTACCAACTCTCCTGAAGCGTACAAATATTTCATTTATGGGCAAAAAGCTTATAATGAACTGTATTATCGTAATGCAATAAAATTGTATTTACAAGCATTAGCTATCGATTCAAATTTTACCTATGCAACAATAAGGATTTCTACTGCATATGGTAATATGGAACAATATGATCAGGCAAAAAAATGGTGTCTTAAGGCATACAATAAAAGGGATCAGATGCCCATGCAGCTAAAGATTCTGACAAATTGGGCGTTTGCAACATTCTTTGAAACACCAAATGAAGAAATCAGATACTTGAACCAGCTTCTGGAATTTGATGATCAATTTCCAATTTTTCATTATAATGTTGGAAATAGTTACGAGGCATTATATCAATATGATAAAGCAATCTTGGCATATGAAAAAGCTCTGGAGATATATGATAAATGGGGTTCAAAACCCAATTGGGCTTATAATTATACGAATCTTGGATTTGCATATTATAATACTGGTAAGTATAAAAAGTTGAAAATACTTTTTAAGAAG
>JBGOXH010000024.1:0-17983 GCA_041479075.1 Bacteroidia bacterium
CTTTCTTTATTATGTCAGAATGATTTATACCCGATTATTTCCCTTACTTCGCGAATAGTTTTTGAAGCACTTGTCCTGGCTTTTTCTGCTCCATCAGATACTACTTTTGCAAGGTATTTATTATCAGAAAGAATCTGGTTAATCTTTTCTCTTATCGGGTCAGTAACCTTAATTATATCTTCTGCAAGCTGCTTTTTCATGTCGCCATAGCGTATTTCGCATGAAGCATGTTTTTCTGTGAAATATTTAACAGTAGAGGGATCCGAAACAACATTCATTATTGTAAAGAGGTTCTGAACCGGTTCAGAAGGTTTTTCACCAGGCTTTTGTGGACCTGTATCAGTAACTGCTTTCATTACTTTTTTTCTAATTTCCTGGGGGGTATCGGCCAGGAAGATGCCGTTTCCCTCGCTCTTTCCCATTTTTCCTGTACCGTCAAGTCCGGGTATCTTGAGCAGCTTTTTCCCGAAATTATAGGCATCAGGTTCAGGAAAATAATCTACCTCATAAAGTGTATTAAAACGTCGTGCAAATCGCCTGGTCATTTCAAGATGCTGTTCCTGATCCTTTCCGACTGGCACTTTATTGGCTTTATGTATAATTATATCTGCAGCCATCAGAACGGGATAAGTCAACAGACCTGCATTTATATTATCCGGTTGTTTCCTGATTTTTTCCTTAAAAGATGTTGTCCTTTCAAGCTCTCCCACATAGGCATTCATGTTTAGCAGAAGGTACAATTCAGTTACTTCCGGGACATCACTTTGTATAAAGATGGTAGCAATTTCCGGATCGATCCCGACGGCGAGATATTCTGCAAGAACCTGTTTTATGTTTCCATGGAGGTCATCAGGTTTTGGATGTGTTGTAAGGGAATGATAATCAGCAATAAAGAAAAAGCAATTATTTTCCTCCTGCATTTTCAGAAAGTTCTTCAATGCACCAAAATAATTTCCCAGGTGCAGGTTACCCGTTGATCGTATGCCGCTGACTACTGTCTCCATGTTTTCTTAACTAAAAGTATCATGCAAAGCTAATGGAATTTTTTGTACTGCCTCTTCTTTATTACATGTACTCATCCCCTTCCTTTTTAAATAAAAACCCTACCCCCGACCCCTTCCCTTATGTCTAAGGTAAGGGGGGAAAATTGTTAACATTTATTGCTCTCCCTCCCTTAGCCTTAAGGGAGGGAGCCGGAGGGAGGGTTTAGAGAGAGGGTTTAGATTTATTAAATGGAAGCAACTGGAGGAAGGGTTAAGAGAAGAAGAGAAGGTTGATTGGGGACAAAATATTTGTACCTTTGCCAGATCAAAAACAAGATAGCTGTGGAATCAACGGAATCAACAAGACAAAAAAAGGTAGCAAAGCTGATTCAGAAAGAAGTTGCCGGAATATTTCTCCGCAAGGGTAATGAATATGCTCCCGGGAAAATGATTTCAATAACCAAAGTAAGGGTCAGTCCCGATCTATCTTATGCAAAAATATATATAAGCATTTTCCCCTCAACTAATTACAGCGATATACTGCATAAAGTGCAGGATCATGTCAACAAAATAAGATTTGATCTTGGTCATAAGGTAAGATCACAGCTTCGCATCGTTCCTGAAATTGCTTTTTTTATTGATGATAGTCTTGACTATATTGAAAAAATAGATAAGCTGCTGAAATCCTGATTAACATGCAGTATGAACCTGTTAAAAGATCGATGGGAAGGTTTTTTTCGGGACCTTTATTTATGAGAAAATTGCTTTATCTTATTCTCGATCTTCTTCTTCTCCGTACGTGGCATGTTAAAAAAGCTCTGCGAAAAATAAGCCGTGAAATACCTGATCGGGCTTGTGTACTGGACGCTGGTTCCGGATTTGGTCAATATACCTGGCGGATGTGCCGGATGAATAAAAGCTGGAAAATCACTGCCGTTGATATCAATGCTGAACAAATTGAAGAGTGTTCCGTTTTTTTCATAAAGGCAGGCATGTCGGAAAATGCTGTTTTCAAAACTGCTGATCTTGCTGCTTATGTAAGCCCTGAAAGTTATGACCTGATTCTTTCTGTTGATGTTATGGAGCATATCAAAGAAGATGAAATTGTATTTAAAAATTTTAATAACTCATTGAAGCATAATGGTATCCTCCTGGTTTCAACTCCCTCCGACAAGGGGGGTTCGGATGTTCATTCTGATGACGATCTATCATTTATCCATGAACATGTAAGGAATGGTTACAGTATCAGGGATATTACAGAAAAGATGACTGGTGCAGGTTTTAGCAAAGTTGAAGCATTATATACTTACGGAAAGCCGGGGAACATTTCCTGGAAATTTACAATGAAATATCCTGTAAAAATGCTTAACATCTCGTATCTGTTTTTTATCCTTTTACCGTTTTATTACGTGATTATTTTACCTTTTTCAATGATACTTAACATTTTTGATCTTTATTTAACGCATAAAACAGGGACCGGGTTGCTGGTTACCGCAAGAAAATAATTTAAGTGAAGCTCTCATTGTACATAGCAAAAAGGTATTTGTTTGCAAAGAAATCGCGAAATGCAATTAATGTTATTTCAGCGGTATCTGTTGCCGGTGTTGCTGTTGGGACAATGGCTCTGATTGTGGTACTTTCAGTATTTAACGGCCTTGAAAAGCTTGTTACATCCATCTTTAATACATTTGATCCCGATCTTAAAATTACTGCTGTTGAAGGAAAGACATTTGTCCCTGATTCTTCAAAATTAATGCTTCTTGAGAATATTGACGGTGTATCATGTTATTCACTTACTATTGAAGAAAATGCTCTTTTGAAATATGGTGAAAAGCAGGTTATAGCAACAATAAAAGGAGTTGATGGTAATTATGCCAAAGTATCGAATATTGACAGTTCATTGTGGGAAGGAGAATTTATTCTGAGATCCGAAAAAGGACGTCCATTAGCAATTCCGGGAGTGGGAATCGCAAATTACCTTGGAATAAGAGTAAATTTTGTTAATCCGTTGTTTATCTGGGTTCCCAAAAGAAGCGCCAGTACAACTCTGAATCCTGAAGAAGCTTTCAACCACGAATATATTTTCCCTTCAGGGATCTTTCAGGTTGAACAGTCTTATGATTCAAAATATGTCTTTTTACCTATCGACTTTGCCCGTGAACTGATTGAAAATGATAATGGAGTAAGTTCTGTTGAAGTTAAATTTTCTGAGAAAGCAGATGCCCGCACTGTTCAGAAGAAGGTTATAAAAACATTCGGTAAAGAATTCCTTGTTCAGAACAGATTTGAACAACAGGAAATTTTTTATAAAGTAATGCGTTCCGAACGACTAGCTATATTCTTCATTCTCACCCTGATCCTGATTATAGCGTCGTTTAATATCATTGGTTCGCTTACAATGCTTATTATTGAAAAAGAAAGGGATGTCGAAATTCTGAAGAGCCTTGGTGCAGATAATAACCTTATCAGGAAGATTTTTATATTTGAAGGATGGCTTATATCCATAATAGGAGCTTTTGCAGGTTTGATACTTGGCTTCATCATGTGCTGGTTACAGCAGACTTATGGCTTTGTAAAATTGAAAAGCGATACTCTCATAATGGATTCATATCCTGTAGTAATGAAATTTATTGATTTTATAATTGTCCCGGCAACAGTTCTCATGATCGGTTTCTGGGCTGCCTGGTACCCGGTAAGGTTTCTTACAAAGAAATACCTTAATAAAAATGAGAAATAAGTCTGAAAGAAGATATATTACACTCGTGAGAATTCTTGTATCCGTGACAGCAATCGCTATCATGTTCGCATCATGCCGCAACAATAAAGACAAATCAGATCATAGTAGTCTTATTCCGGAAAAAACATTTGTCTCAATTCTGACTGATGTTTATTTAGCAGACGGATTGCTTTCTCTTCCGGAATTACGGAGTACGTTTTCAAAAAGGGATTCCATTTCAAACTATTTGGATATCATTGAGAGCTATGGGTATTCATATGAAACAATGAACAGTACAATAAATTATTACTTTGTCAACAAGCCTAAAAAATTAATCAAGATTTACGATCAGGTCATTAATAATCTAAGTGAAATACAGTCTGGCATTCAGAATAAAATAATAAGTGAAATGCAAGCAAGAGTAAATAAGACAATGGGGAATAAAGTCTATTATCTGCCGGATACTACTCTGAAAGAACCACCTGGTTTCAAATATACGATTAGTACCCCGGGGACTTATACCCTGACTTTTACTGTAACAATATTTCCTGATGATCAGTCATTCAATCCATCCTTTACATCCTGGTACTGCAATGTTGACAGCACTGAGACCGGTAAGCGGATTTATTTACCTCCAATTAAATACATCAAAGATGGCTATCGGCATACTTACACAATAAAAAGTAAAGCACCGTCAATCGGGCTTGTCAACTTTAATGGCTTGTTTTATGATTATGAAAATAATCCGGATGAATGGGAAAAACATGCCAGAATTGAAAATATTTCATTTTCATTTACCGGGATGATGCCTGTATGAAACGCTTTTCAGCCCAATTTATCTATACAAACTCAGGACCTCCGATTAAAAGAGGCTTAATATCTGTCGATAATGACGGGACAATTTTAAGCGTCGAGAATTATGATTGTGCCCTTAAAGAAAATCAATCGGTTGAGTTTTATAACGGCATAATTATTCCCGGATTTGTTAATTGTCACAGCCATCTTGAACTGTCTCATCTTAAGGGTGTTATAGATGAAGGAAACGGTCTTGGAGATTTCCTGATGAAGGTCCGAAATGTAAGAAATATTGACCCTGACGACATAATTTCTTCCGCTCATTCTGCCGACAGGGATCTTTATAATGAAGGAATAGTTTTATGTGCTGACATCTGTAATACCACTGACACTTTCGAAATTAAGAAGAAGAGCAGGATTCAGTATTTAAATTTGCTTGAGGTATTTGGGATAATTCCTGAAAAAGCCGATAACAGGATGGAGGAAATTATCAGCGTGGCAAAAAAAGCCGACGAGATGCTCCTGCCTTATTGCCTGGTACCTCACTCTGTTTATTCAGTATCATTGCCTCTGTTTCGGCTTCTGAAGGAAAAAACATTAAATAACAGGGTTACTTCAATTCATTTTATGGAAACTGAAAGTGAAGTTTTATTCATTTCAAATCATTCCGGTCCTCTCATTAGGTCTTATGAAGAAACAGGATTATTACCAGAAAATCCTGAAATGCCTGAAAATCATGCGACTGCTATACTAAATGAAGTGACTCCTTCAGGTAATCTTATTCTTGTTCATAATACTTTTGCTGACAGAGATACTATTAAAGAAGTTAAAAAAAGAGGAAATACTTACTGGTGTCTTTGTCCTGATTCAAATCTGTATATTGAGAAAAAAGTTCCTCCGGTTGAAGTGCTGATTTCCGAAGGTTGTGAAATTGTACTTGGAACTGATAGTCTGGCTTCGAACAAAAAGCTGAGTATCTTGTCTGAGCTTAAAACTCTTCAACGGCATTTCCCAGCAATTCCTCTTGAAGTTCTTGTTCGTTGGGCAACAATCAATGGGGCAAAGGCTCTCAGGAAAGATGACATTTTTGGGATAATTGTGTCCGGGAAAAGACCGGGTCTTCTCCTTCTTCAGGATTTAGACTCACAGAATTTCAAACTTCTTCCTGAAACGTCAGTGACACGACTTATCTGATAATAGTTTACCATTCTTCATTACCCTCTTTCCCGTCCCGCCTAAGCGGGAAGCTTTCTACTCCGTCCCCCTGTGGGGGAAGGTTGGGAAGGGGGTAATTTTCATACTTTTAATAAAGAAATTAATATCTAAATTTGACATAATAAATTACACATGCCCACATTCCTGTTTGATGAGATAATTTTCGGACCAGTCAGAAGCCGGCGGCTTGGGGTATCGCTTGGAATTAACCTTCTGCCTGCAACAAAAAAAATATGCAACTTTAATTGTATATACTGCGAATGCGGCTGGACTCATAATACTAATATAAAAAGGCAGAAGCTTCCCTCCAGAAAAGAGGTTTACAAAGCGCTTGATATGAAGCTTGCCACAATGAAAGAAAAACATCAGGTACCCGATGTAATAACTTTTGCAGGTAATGGAGAACCAACGCTTCATCCTGAATTTCCCGGAATAATCGATGACAGTATTAAGCTGAGAAACAAATACTTCCCTGATTCAAAAATAGCAGTGTTATCCAATTCCGCTTTAATAACAAAACCTGAAATTAAAAATGCTCTGCTGAAAGTCGATTCAAATATTCTTAAGCTTGATTCTGCATTTGATCTTACGGTAAAAATTCATAATCAGCCGAGGGTGAATGTAGAGGTTAATAAGCTTATCAGGAATCTTAAAAAGTTTAATGGAGAGCTTATCATTCAGACTCTTTTTCTTCGTGGAATATACAATGGCAGAATAATTGATAACACTACTCCTGCGGAGATCGGTGCATGGCTTCAGGCAATTGAAAAGATCAGACCATCAGAAGTAATGATCTATACAATATCAAGGGATACGCCTGAAGGGGGACAATTGAAAAAAATCCCGCTTGCAGAATTAAAGCATATAGCTTCGCTGGTTAATAAGCTTGGTATCAGAACCCAGGTTTCAGGCTGATGTCTGAAAAAAAACAGAATATATTGATATGTCCTCTCGAATGGGGATTAGGTCATTCTGCACGGATGATGCCTCTGGCCGCGAGGCTCCGCGAAATGAATAATAATATCTTTATAGGTGCCGGAGAAAAACATTTATCGTTATTCCGTAACGAAATGCACGGCTTGAATTATATTAATTTCCCCGGTTTCAGACCTGCTTATTCAAAATATCTTCCACAATATATTTCTCTTTTTCTTAAACTTCCTATCCTCATTTATCATCTGATAAACGAACACGCCAGGCTGAAAAAAATAATCCGGGAATATTCCATTGATATAGTTATCAGTGATAACCGTTTCGGACTTTGGAACAGTAAAGTCAAAACGGTATATATTACTCACATGCCTTTAATTCCATTCCCAAGGGCCCTCTCCTTCCTTGAATTTACAGGTATTTTACTTCACAGGGCAATTATTAAAAAATACACATTTTGTTTTATTCCTGACTTGCCGGGAGACAATAATTTATCCGGCAGATTATCTCATGGCGTTAAACTGCTTAAGAATACCAGGTATATAGGTATCCTGTCAAGGTTCTCTGAAATAAAACCTACATTAATTGAGAGTCCGATAAAATTCAGACACAATACTGTTATTTTATCCGGACCTGAGCCTCAGCGTGGAATTCTGAAACAGAAGCTTACTGATATACTTAAAGATAAAGAACCTCAATCAGTTTTTCTCGAAGGCAGACCTGAAAGAGCAGAAGAATCGATGCGGTTGAATAATATTATCTTCTATAACCATCTGTCTTCTTCCGTGATGGCAGGGTTGATAACCGGGAGCGAAATCATTATAACAAGATCGGGCTACTCAACAATAATGGATCTTATCAGCCTGAAATGCAGTGCATTGTTAATACCTACACCAGGTCAGACAGAACAGGAATATCTTGCACGGTATCTGGAAGGGAAAGGCTGGTTCAATACTATTTTACAAAAAGATCTTAATGCCGGAGTATCTTTCTCTCCTATGATGTCTTTAAACACAGATGAAATTTTGCTACAAAGTAAAGTTCTCCTTGAAAAAGCTCTGAAAGAATTATTAGTTAAGGAACAACAATAAGGCTGAAGTAAAAACTCCGAGAAAAAAACCAAGCCATACTTCTTTCGGGCTGTGTGAATTAAGCCAAAGCCGTGATGAAAGTACAAGTCCGGCTAAAAGTATAACTGCAATCAGTATTAATGTCAGAGGATCATGAGATTTTACCGAAAGGGCAATAACAAGGGCTATAAGTGCACCAGCCCCGACAGAATGAATTGAAATTTTAAACCAGAAATTTATTACAGTAATAATACTTGAAAGTACGGCAGATGCTAAAATAAAAGCTTTTATGAAAACAGGTATTTTGAATGTGAGTATAATATATAAAGTAATAAAATAGAAAATGGAAGTAGTTATCAGGGGAATTATTCTTTCTTTTTGGTCTATTACAAACCAGGAACTTATTAATTGTCTGTACTTTAAATAAGGCAGTAAAGAAAGAGGGATTAATACATTATTTAACAGGACTATAAGTAACAATGTTTTCTTATATGCAAAAGGAAGATACTCAAAAATTGTCGGGGCTGAAAAGATAATAAGCAAACCATACAAAGGGATGAGCAGCGGGTGATAAACCACTGATATTATCTTTGCCAGGGTATCTTCAAATGCAGATGTTTTATCAGATGTCATCAAATTTCCTTTCTTAATCTTGCAACCGGAATATTTAGTTGCTCACGGTATTTAGCAACTGTCCGCCGAGCGATCTGATATCCTTTTTCCTGGAGTATCTCTGTAAGTTTTTCATCGGTCAGAGGTTTGCGTTTTTCTTCATTACTTATACAATCCTGCAAAATCCTTTTAATCTCTCTTGTTGATACTTCTTCACCACTGTCTGTCTGCAGTCCTTCAGAGAAGAAAAATTTCAATGGGAAAATGCCAAAATGAGTTTGAATATACTTGCTGTTTGCAACTCTTGAGACTGTTGAAATGTCGAGTCCTGTCATTTCAGCGACGTCTTTAAGAATCATTGGTTTCAATTTAGTTTCGTCGCCATCTATGAAATATTCCTGCTGGTATTTCAGAATTGCATTCATTGTAAGAAGAAGCGTATTCTGCCGCTGTTTTATTGCATCAATAAACCATTTTGCGGAATCAATTTTTTGTTTTACAAAAAGAACCGCATCTTTCATCTCCTTTTTATTACTCTTGTCCCTGCTGTATGCCTGAAGCATCTCGTTATAAGCAGAACTGAGCCTCAATTCAGGAAGGTTTCTTGAATTAAGATGAAGATCAAAACCCTCTTCTGAATGTTCAAGAATAAAATCTGGAATTATTGGTTGTGCAATTTTACTGAATGGATCAGTATAAACACCTCCCGGCCGGGGATTTTGTTTAAGAACCTCATCGATTGCCGATTTAAGATCACTTTCACTGATACCCATCCTGGCAATAATCTTGTCGTAGTGTCTTTTGGTAAATTCTTCGAAATGCTGATCTATAATCGAATATGCAAGTTTAACTGAAGGATGGGTATTGTCTTTTTTTTCAAGCTGAAGAAGAAGGCATTCCCTTAGTGTTCTTGCACCGACCCCTGCAGGTTCAAGGTCCTGAATTATTTTAAGAACTTCTTCAAGCTCTTTTTCGGTAGCAGTTACATTCTGAAGAAATGCAAGGTCGTCTATAATATTGCTTAAATCCCTTCTGAGGTAACCATCTTCATCGATGTTCCCAATGATATATTCTCCAAGGATTTTTTGTTTATCGGTCAGATCTCTCAGTCCCAACTGGGATTCAAGGTGCTCATGAAATGAAGATCCTACAGAAAAAGGGATCTCTGCTCTTTTCTCATCTTCTTTGCTGTAATTGTTTGTCTGAAGCCTGTAATCAGGTATTTCATCATCCTCTATATAATCGTCGATAGTAAATTCATCCTGATCTTTATCTTTTTCTTCGAACTGTTCGTCTTCAGATTCTTCTTCAGGAATATCTTCTTCTTCCGAGCCCTCTTCAAGTGCCGGATTCTCTTCAAGTTCTTTTTTAATACGTTGTTCAATCTGAATGGTAGGAACCTCGAGTAGCTTGATCATTTGAATCTGCTGCGGTGAAAGCTTCTGAAGCAATTTTTGCTGTAACTTCTGCTTGAGCATCGTAGTTCCTTATGTCAATTACGGAATTAAAATTCTGCGTTTTTAGGGGTTCTTGGAAATGGTATTACGTCACGAATATTAGGGATACCCGTAATGAATATTATCATCCTTTCAAAGCCAAGACCGAATCCGCTGTGGGGTGCTGTTCCGAATTTTCTTGTTTCGAGGTACCACCAAAGATCTTTTTCCGGCAAATTGAGCTCTTTGATACGTGAAAGAAGAGCATCATAATTTTCCTCTCTCTGCGAACCTCCGATAATCTCGCCTATTCCCGGGAAAAGAACATCCATCGCTCTTACTGTTTTCCCGTCATCATTTTGCTTCATATAAAAAGCTTTTATTTCTTTAGGGTAGTCGGTCAGTATTACAGGCCTCTTAAAATGTTCCTCAACAAGATATCTTTCATGTTCAGCCTGCAGGTCTTTACCCCAGCTTATCGGGTATTCCCATTTTTTACCGGAATCCGTCAGAATTTTTACAGCATCAGTATAAGTCATCCTGATGAACTCATTTTCCAGAACAAAATTAAGCCGTTCAAGAAGTCCTTTGTCGATGATATTATTAAGAAAATCAAGATCGTCTTTGCAATTTTCCAGGGCATACCGGATCAGATATTTAACAAAATCCTCTGCCAGGTCCATATTGTCGTTATTATCATAAAAAGCCATTTCCGGTTCAACCATCCAGAATTCGGCAAGGTGTCTTGGTGTATTTGAGTTTTCAGC
Organism: Bacteroidia bacterium; assembly: GCA_041479075.1. Lineage (GTDB taxonomy): Bacteria > Bacteroidota > Bacteroidia > Bacteroidales > VadinHA17 > LD21. Next base: position 10,525 of record JBGOXH010000024.1, read on the forward strand.
CCTGAATGTTGGTCCGAAGGTATAGATATCGCCAAGAGCCAGTGCTCCAAGCTCTCCTTCAAGCTGTCCGGAGACAGTAAGGTTTGCAGGCTTCCCGAAGAAATCATTATTGAAATCAACCGACCCGTCCTTGTTGTGAGGTATGTTGGCCAGGTCCATGGTTGTAACATGAAACAATTCACCGGCACCTTCAGCATCGCTACCGGTAATTATCGGAGTATGAAGATAAAAGAATCCTTTGTCGTTGAAATATTTATGAATTGCAAAAGCGATGGCATGCCTTATTCTGAAAACTGCTCCGAATGTATTCGTCCTGGGACGAAGGTGAGCAATCTCCCTGAGGAATTCCATTGAATGTCCTTTTTTCTGAAGAGGATAAGTTTCAGCATCACTTTTACCATAAAGCTCTATAGATTCCGCATGAATTTCAATATTCTGACCCTGTCCCTGTGACTCGATAAGCTTACCGGAAACAGAAAGACACGATCCTGTTGTTATATCTTTCAACAGGTTTTCATCAAACTTTGCATTATCAGCAACGACCTGAATATTATTTATTGTCGAACCATCATTCAGAGCAATAAAGACGATGTTTTTATTTCCCCGCTTAGTTCTTACCCATCCTTTTACAATTACATCAGATCCAATTTTAGGTGATGCCAACAATTCTTTTATTTTTATTCTTTTCATCGAAACAGGTTAAAATTTTTTTGTAAAAATAATAAATTGTAAGGCCGGAAACTCAGAACAGGGTCTTTTATTTCATTATGGCATTATTTTTGTGCGAAAGAGGCCTTTTTGAATAATATTTCATTGTTTATTCAGTTATATTTTAATCAAACTGGAAAATTTATTATCTTAATAAACTTCTATTTATCAATTCTTTTTTATAAAATACTGTTCTTTTAGATTTGGAATACCCTTTTACCCCCTTTCTTATCCCGCAGAGCGGGAAGGTATTACTCCTTCCCCCTTGGGGGAAGGCTTGGAAGGGGGTTAATAATATTAGTAATTGAGAATAATTGATTTGAAAATTGGTAAAATCTGAATAACTTTGAGTGTAAATTGAAAATTAATAGAAATTATGGAAGAGCATCAGAAACCTATAGTAGTTCCCTGGGATTTTACTCCAGTAGCTGAACATGCACTGGCACATGCAGTTAAAATCAGCCATATGGTCGGAAATGAGATATGTCTGCTTCATATTGTCGACTCTGGCATAAAACCGGCTGTTGAGGGAGAAAAAAAGATACTTTTAAAGCATGTTGCTGATGAAAACAGCAAGAAATACAATATGACCATTGTATTTGATATCTCTAAAGGGAGCATTTTTTCAGCAATTGCTGATTTTGTAAACGCTAAGGATGCAAGTGTGGTTGTAATGGGAACCCATGGCATGAAAGGGATGCAGAAGCTTACTGGCAGCTGGGCATTAAAAGTTATTGTAAAATCGAAAGTGCCGTTTATTGTTGTTCAGGACCCTCCGGCTGACCAGGAGAGATATCATAATATTGTTTTCCCCGTGGATTTCAGGAAAGAAAACAAGGAGAAGACGAAAATGGCAATTTACATGGGTAAATATTTTGACTCGAAAATGCATATTCTTGTTACAACTGCTTATGATAAGAACCTGATTAAGAAAACAAAAATCAATCTTAATTTTGCGATCAGATATCTCATTCAAAATAACATAGAATATCAGATCCATGAAATTCCAAAGGGCAATTTCGCACAACAGACGCTCGATTTTGCCCAGAAAATCAATGCCGACCTGATACTTATTGTAACTACCAAGAATATTACATTTGCCGATTATATGGTTGGAGCTTCAGAACAATATATTATTGCCAACAGCTCCAAAATACCAGTCTGCTGTGTAAATCCAAAATCTTCCTTTGCCAATACCGCTCAGTTTATGGGCGGCTGGGGAGCATAAAAAATTTATTCTTTTTTTGTCTCATTCTGTTTAGCTAATGCAACAAGTCCGCCGATAACTCCGAGATTCATTGAATTCAGTGCAGAACTGGGAACTATTACCATTGATCCTTTTTCTTTCAATCCCTCGTAGAGCATATTCATTCCGCGTAAATGAAGTGCAATGGGATTATTGGCATATTGTTCACTGGCTTTAGCGAATTTCTCTGCAATTTCTGTTTCTGCAGTTCCAAGTATCACTCTTGCTTTCCTCTCTCTTTCAGCCTGTGCCTGTTTACTCATTGCCTCTGCAAGTGCCTGAGGGATAATAATATCTCGGATACCTACAGTCTGGCAGGTTATGCCCCAGGGATTCGTATTTGCATCCAGGGTCTTCTGAAGATCTTCTGCTATTTTCTCTCTGTCCTGAAGCAGATCGGCGAGTTCATGTTTCCCGATAATATCCCTGAGATCAGTCTGGGCAATAAATGAAATTGCCTTTACATATTCCTGGACTTCAAGGGCAGCTTTTTCGACATCCCAGACAGTCCAGTAAACTACTGCATCAACATTTACCGGGACTGTGTCTTTTGTAAGTGTCTGTTCAGCTCTGAACTCTGTAACCCTTACACGCTGATCAATAAAAGAGCTAATCTGATCAATAATCGGGATTATAAAAAACAATCCCGGACCTTTTAGTCCGCTGAATTTCCCCATTCTTAGGACAACGGCTTTTTCCCACTGATCAGCGATCTTAATAGAACCTCCGATTAAAAGTGAAATAATGATTAATATCACCAGAACAGGTATCCCGATTATTTTGAGAAAATATAATCCGATAGATACCGCATCACTACTGTTACTGCAACAGGACTTGAAATACTGGTTGAATTTGAAGCTGTTCTCATTTTTTATCCTCCTTTTGTAATTCGTTAATAATGTCGTTTGTTGAAAAACCATAGCTGAATGCAATGGTTATAAATTCGTTACAGATACTCTGCAGCTTTTTGCTTTTTTCTTTTGCAGGAAGTGAAATATCTGTTTTGCTTATAAATGTCCCGGTCCCTTGCTGAGTCTCTAGAATATTCTGTATTTCAAGCTCTTTGTAAGCTTTATTTACAGTGTTCAGGTTTACCATGAGCTCAACTGCAAGGGCACGTACTGTGGGAAGCTGTTCTCCCGCTTTAAGGCTTCCCGAGGCAATTCCAAATTTAATCTGGTCAATAATCTGACGATAAAAAGGAGTGCCTGCTTTTAGATCCAAAACAAATTTAATCATAGTTATATAGCATTATTGTATTAGTTCTATAGTACAATATTACTATATGATTTTGATTTATGCAAGTTTTTTAAGGTTTTTTTAATTATTTTCTTCTTTTTCTTTGGTGGAATAAAGAATACTTTTGTCTGAAGAGTCCGGCCTGCAATTGCAAAATCTGCTCCGGTTTTGACTTTTCTGCCATTGTAAATCCCCCAGATGATCAGAAGCGTAATGTAAGTAACCATTACGGATATAATAACAATTTGATTTCCCATTGTTTTCCAGAAAGGTTTTATCAAAATAAGTAAAACAAATTTTGAATGTATTCCTTCGTGATCCTTTGTGTTACCCTTAGTGTTCCTTTGTGGTAAAAAAAATATTAACCACGAGGAACACAAAGTACACACTAAGGGACACAAAGGAGTTTTTAAAATAGAGATGATTTCTTTTAAATAGCCTTTCGTAAAAAAGAGTAAATTTGTCAGTCTTGAATTTATAAAACAATTCTTCTGATGTCTATTGCAGTTCAGGGAGTTACAAAGTATTACGGGGAACAGAAAGCTCTGGATAATGTATCTTTTAAAGTTAAAAAAGGGGAGATAGTTGGTTTTCTGGGTCCTAACGGTGCCGGTAAATCCACAATGATGAGGATAATAACTGGTTTTATTCCGGCCACATCCGGTTTTGTATTTGTAAATGACATTGATATTTCCTCAAATACTACGGAAATCAAAAAAATCATTGGTTATCTTCCTGAAAATAATCCTCTTTATCCTGAAATGTATGTCAGGGAATATCTTGGCTTTATGGCATCAGTATATAAAATGAGCAACTCTCTGAAGAAGCAGATCGATAATGTTATTGAAATCACCGGTCTTGCTCCCGAGCAGAAAAAAAAGATCGGATCTCTTTCAAAAGGATACAGGCAAAGAGTAGGTCTTGCGCAGGCGCTTATTCATAATCCTGATGTTCTGATACTTGACGAAGCAACATCCGGACTTGACCCGAATCAGATTGTTGAAATACGAAATCTCATCAGGGAAGCCGGGAAAGAAAAAACAGTATTGTTCTCGACACATATCATGCAGGAAGCTGAAGCAATCTGCGACAGGGTCATCATTATTGACAAGGGTGTGATTGTTGCCGATGAAGAAAAAAATAAGATTTATTCACTTCTGAATCGTCAGAAACAAACTATCCATGTTGAATTCAACCGGGAAGCTGATGAATCGGAATTAAAAAATATACCATATATCAATAAAGTTCAGCAAATCAGAAAAAATTTCTGGCTCATTGAAGCTGAAGGTGAGGAAGATATTCGTCCTGCTATATTCTCATTTGCCGTAAAAAATAATCTTACAGTTCTTTCTCTTCAGAAAGAAGAAAGTAATCTGGAGGAGGTTTTCAGGCACCTTACTAACGGATAATCTTTTTTTTCTTGTTTTTTTCTATTTGCTTTGTGCTGTAGTTATCAGGTGGAAAGATTTGTGCTGATTGCAACCACAGGAAAAAAATGCTAAAACGCTTAGAAATCTTTTTTTCTGTTCAACCAATCTTCCCATCTGTTGTTTATTAATAAACTAATTTTAATAAAATGGGATATTTCTTTACATCAGAATCAGTTTCAGAAGGTCACCCTGACAAGATAGCCGACCAGATTTCAGATGCATTGCTGGATGAGTTTTTAAAATGGGATCCTGAATCGAAGGTCGCTTGCGAAACTTTTGTTACAACCGGACTGGTTGTCTGCGGAGGCGAAGTATTAACCTCAGGATGGGTCGATGTTCAGGAAACTGCCCGCCGGGTGATACGTAATATAGGTTATACAAAGGCAGAATACCGTTTTGATTGTGATTCGTGCGGCGTGATCTCTACCATTCATGAACAATCCTCAGATATCCGCCAGGGTGTGGTACGTGAAAAACCTGAAGAGCAAGGTGCCGGTGATCAGGGGATGATGTTTGGTTATGCCTGCCGCGAGATGGACAATTACATGCCTCTAAGCAGCGAACTTGCACATATATTCCTTCAGCAGCTTGCAACAATTCGCCACGAAGGTAAAGTGATGAAATACCTGAGACCCGATGCCAAATCGCAGGTAACCATAGAATATGATGATAATAATAAGCCTCTCAGGATAAACACTGTCGTCTTAAGTACACAGCATGATGAATTCATTTTACCAAAAAATAAGTCTCACATTGCTGAGAAGGCAGCTGAAAAAGCTATGCAGAAAAAAATCTATGACGATCTGAAGAATATACTTATCCCAAGAGTGAAGAAATCTCTTTCCCCCAGGATTCAAAAGCTATTTACAAACAATTTGAGGCTTCTTGTAAACCCGACAGGAAAATTCGTCATTGGAGGTCCTCATGGTGATACGGGTCTTACAGGACGTAAAATCATTGTCGATACTTATGGAGGACATGGCGCTCATGGCGGTGGTGCTTTCTCAGGAAAAGATTCATCAAAAGTCGACAGGTCGGCAGCTTATGCCGCACGTCATATTGCAAAAAACATGGTTGCAGCTGGTGTTTGTGATAAAGCTTTGATACAGGTAGCGTATGCGATCGGAGTTGCAGAACCTGTAGGTCTCTATATAAATACATTTGGAACGGCTCATGTAAAAGACAATAAAGGTAAAATATTGCATGACAGCGAGATAGCCCGTAAAATCAACACTCTGTTCGATATGCGTCCTTATGCAATCATTAAGCGGCTGGGACTTAAGAATCCTATTTTCCTGAAGACAGCGTCATATGGACATTTTGGTCGCGATCATGAGGTTAAAAATGTAGAAGTTTATTATGAGGTTCCCGGCAGCAAGCCAAAGGTTGCCAATGGCAATGGGAAGAAAGTCTGGCTGAAGAAGGTTGAATTTTTTACCTGGGAAAAGCTGGATTATGTAGATAAGATCAAGAAAGCATTTAAATTATAACTATCTCCTCCATTGATTCACATGTACTCACCCCCTTATTTTCCCCCTCTCTGCGTTGTGTAAGAACAATAGACATGGTATACAAGGGGTCATAGACATGGTATACACTTTTATAAAGTTATAGTTCTTATTAATTGATTACAAAAAAATATTTCATAAGTGTCGTCTTTTTGTGATTTTCTAAGTGCAACATATTCACCTGAAAAAGCTCTACCAACTTTTATTTCCTTGTTTCTAAAGCTTATAATGCCATTATCTACTCTTCTTTTTATATCTGATATGTTATACTCATAAGCTCCCATTTTTTCAGGATATTCTTTATTGCTTGGCCAATATAGCTCAGCAGGTGTCTTAAAATTAATTGCTTCATGTGGACGGATGCAGTTATATTTTTCTCTCCATACATCAAATCTTTTTTGACAATGAACATGATCATGGAACTGCTCGTAATTAAGTAATTCCTGTTTCAAGGTTCTGTGGAACCGTTCTTCTTTACCCTGTGTCTGTGGATGATATGGCCTACCATGGATAAGTTTTATGTTTAATTGAATAAGCCATTTCTCAAGAGTTGTATAACACCGGATCCCATCAGCTGGTTCGTTGCCGGCGGCTCCCCATGGACCACCATTATCAGTTAAAATCTTGTAAGGCATCCCATATTTCCTAAATACATCTATCAGAGAATGTTTTACAGTTATTTCTTGTTGATTCTTGCAGGCTTCCAGGCATATATTAAATCGACTATGATCATCAGTAATTGTTAAAGGATGACATAACTCTTTGTTTAATAACCTGAAGTATCCTTTGTAATCCATCTGCCATAACTCATTTGGATAATCGTATTCAAATCGTTCAAAAGCTTCAGATTGTTTTGAACGATTTGGTGGGATTAATCCATTCCGTCCCAAAATTTTTGTAATTGTTGCTCTGCAAGGTATTGTTGGATAACTATATAATCCTTGCTCTTTATGGGTACATATGATCTTGTGCAATTTTTTTGATCCCCATTCCTGGTCAGTACCTCTTATTTTTACAACATACTTTTCAATACCTTCAGGTGTCTGATTTGGAAAATGATGTGGACGCTTGCTTTTATCCATTAATCCTGGTAATCCTTCGTCATAATATCGTTTAAGCCATCTATAACCAGTCCTCCTGGTTATATTGAACCGCCTGCATAATTCACTTATGTTTGATCCAGGCTTAGAGGTTAACATGCAAAACTCAATCCTATGACTCATGATACTTTGGGCTATAAAAGGCATGGCTTTTTACCATAAATTTACCTTTCTTAACTGTATACCATGTGTGTATACCCCTGTTTACTATGTGTGTAGTCCATACAC
>JBGOXH010000177.1:0-5918 GCA_041479075.1 Bacteroidia bacterium
AAACCGTTGTTGCATTGACAGCCAACGGGCTATCAACATAAATATCGACTCTTGGAAGCTTTCCTTTATTGAAAAAGCTGTCAAGTGAAAAAACAATTTCCTGAGTCCTGCCTACGCTGAAGGCAGGGATAATCAGCTTGCCTCTTTTTTCAATACAGGTTTCTACAAGTACGCTCAGGAGCTCTTCTTCAGCGGCTTCATTATCGCTGTGAAGCCTGTCACCGTAGGTCGATTCCGTAACAAGAATATCTGTTTGTGGAAAAGGTTTTGGCGGTGCAAGAATCCTGTTGACAGGTCTCCCTATATCACCGGTAAATGCTAATCTTTTAATTTGTCCGTTTTCAATGATTTGCAGGTTTGCAACTGCACTTCCAAGCATATGTCCTGTTGTCGTAAACCTCACTTTGATATTTTCATCAATCCTGAAATTCATGTCATTTGGCACACCAATGAAAAGGCTCATGCATGCGACAGCATCCTGCTGGGTATAAATCGGAGTAACAGGCGGAAGACCTTTTTTTGCTCTTCGCTTATTAAATGTGTATGTATCATGCTCCTGAATAAAACCTGAATCGGCCAGCATTATGGCGCACAGATCGCGGGTTGCATTGGTGCATACAACCGAACCCCTGAAACCGAGCTTATATATATATGGTATCAATCCTGCATGATCAATATGTGCATGAGTTAAAATAAGATGGTCGATCATTTCAGGTTCAAAACCAAGATCTCTGTTCATGCCGTCAGTCTCAAGGCCTTTACCCTGAAACATACCACAATCGAGAAGCAGTCTCTTTCCTGAGTCGGTGGTAATCAGATACTTGCTGCCTGTCACTTCACGGGCAGCACCGAGGAACTTTATTTTCATTGATGAATGTGTTTACTGTTTTAAAGATAGTTATTTTTTTATTGTAATTACCCCCTTTCCCGTCCCGCCTGAGCGGGAGGCTTTAAACTCTCCTTCCCCTTTGGGGGAAGGCCGGGATGGGGGTAAAAAAGATAAAAAGGGATAGAGAGAACTACAGGGAGAGACAAGGAACGAAGTGATGAAGTTCCGCGACAGCGGAAGGGCGAGAAAGGACAGAGCGAAGCGACAGACATAAAGACAATCAGATCCTTACCCCAATGATGGTGATATCATCGACCTGAGCCTCTGACCCTCTCCATCCGGCAAATTCATTTTCAAGGATATTGCGCTGTTCAACCATTGGTCTGTAATAAATTTCCTGCAAAAGCTTCTTGAGATTTGATGTTTTGAATCTACTTCCCCCCGGGCCGCCAAACTGAGAAGTGAAACCATCAGAGAAGATGTACAGAGTGTCTCCCCTGCTAACAGAAATCACGAAGTTTGTAAATGACTTCTCTTCGCCATAATGAATACCTATCGGCATTCTGTCGGCCTTATATTCTTTCAGCTCACCATCCTGAACAATTAACAGAGGATTAAATGCACCTGAAAACTGAAGTATTTTCCTGTTTTTATTTAAAACACAGAATGCTATATCCATACCATCAGCAGCTTCTCCCGCCTTCCCTGTCTGGTGCAAAGCTGTTTTGGTTTTTTCCCTTAACAGATTCAAAACGATATTTGCCTGAAGATCGCGCTTGTTTGCAAGTATCTCATTCAGAGTGGATATACCCATAGTGCTCATAAAGGCTCCCGGAACTCCATGTCCCGTACAATCGACGACAGTTAAGAAAATAGATCTTTCATCTTCACCTATCCAGTAAAAATCACCGCTGACAATATCTCTTGGTTTGAACAGGATAAAATAATCAGAAAATGATTCTTTGAAATGATCTTCCATCGGCAGCATGGCCATTTGAATCCGGCTGGCGTATGCGATGCTGGAGGTAATCTCCTCTTTCTGGGCTGCTATTTCAGCTGTTCTTTCCCTGACCTTCTCTTCAAGAAGCTTGTTTTTATTCTGAAGCTGTCTTTCCCTGAAACGAATTACAAGAATAATGAGGAATAAAAGAAATAATCCCGTAAGCAGATAAAAAAGTAAAGTTTCTGTAAAAGGTGCTTTAATTGTAAATGTTATCGATCTTGTCTCACCAATATTCCCCCAAAGATCTTTAGCCCGTACTTTAAGAATGTAATCTCCGGGGCGTGTAATAGTTTTATCATATGATGTTCTTGTATCCCATGGTGACCAGTCAGTCATTATTTTATTGATAATATACTGGTATTGAATAGTGTTCTGTTTCAGATAAGCAGGAGCAATTATATTGAAATGTATCACATTATCTCCACGTTCAAATTTTACATTTTTCAGGTCAAAACTTGTTCCCCTGTCGTTGGTTATACTTTTAATAAAAACATTAATCAAAGGATTCGCCTCCGATATTTTCAAACGGCCGATACCAAACAGCCTCTTATTACCATCTACTACCCATATGTTTCTATCATCAACCGAAACGGATACCACTTCATCAAATACCTTTAGCAAAGACAATTCGCTCTCTTGAATTTTTTGTACTGATTCTAAAGAAAACCAATTATCATTTTGCCTCACAAACCGGCAATTTGATAACGGGAAGAATAAATTTTCATTAGTTCCTGATGGAGTTTTTCCCAAAGGATAAGGTTCATATTTATCAGAACTCCTGCTGTAATACCCAATCCCTGATTCAGTGAATAAAAATATTGTATCATTTATAAGGCTCAAAAAATATCGTTCAGGGAAATCTCTATGGACAGAATAAGTGGAATATTTTATTTTTGCAGAATCATCGCTTATCTCTGCTTTGTAAGCACAGTTATCTCCTCCAAGCCAGATAGTTTTATTATCCTCCATAAGGATTGAATACACTGGTTTATAAAATTCAGGATCAGGCTCTTCAGTCATCCATTTCCCATTAAGAAATTTTACTGAGAAGTACCCATCATTTGCAGCTATATAATATTTACCCTGAACAGGCTGCCAGCTTATATAATTAATATAACGATCTACAGTTATCTGTTTTGCTTTATGATTGTAGACAATGTATAATCCCTTGTTTGTAGCGGCAAGAATTCCATCAGGAGTGGAAACAAGCTGACGGCATTTTTCATTTAACCCATCAACTTTCTTATAGATGAAATTTATCGATTTAAGTTTACTTATCGTTTTCCTGGTAAATTGTTCTGCCGGTTTTACTTCAGCCGGTTCTATAGCCCTGGGGGTTTTTTGCTTAACTGTTTTTCTACCAAAAATCCTTGCAAAAATATTCTTACGCCTGTTTTGCTGATCCTGTTCCGATAATTGTGAGACTGCTTCTGCTTCTTTAGAGGATTCTGGTTCATTTTTTATCAACACTTCAACTTCAGAATAATTTTTAACCTTGGTCAGGTAAAAAATACCTTCACTGGTTGCCACATAAAACTCATTGTTTGACCTTAATGCGTACGACAGGTTTCCTTTAAGGCCTGGGAATATGCTGTAATTTCTGACAGGAAGATTAAGATCGGCCCTTGTGAGTCCGTATTGATGTGATAGCCATAAGCCACCATTGATATCAGATCCTATTGCAAATACCTCATCATCAGGTAGTTCATTCTGATTATTTATTGTATAAAGTATTTTACCGTTTAGCTTTTCAATAACTATTGCACCTCCTTCGAGAGTTGAAAAAGCATAAGTCGAGTCGCTTAATTCAATACCCTCCGATAAAATATTTTCTTTTAAATATCCATCATCTTTAATCGGATAGTCATAATATTTTATCCCATCAAAAAGTGAGAGTTTGTTGTCGCTGAGACCTACCAATACCAGATTTTTATTATAGGGAAGGGAAAAGAGAATACCTGCTTTTTCTGTAAGATAGCCGGTAACGATTGGAAACAAAGTATCACTTTCAAGCCTGTAAAGGCCTTTATTCATAACATTTATGAAGGTATTCTTAGGTGTAATTAACATTCCTGTAAAAGGATAGCCTGATTTTGAATCAAGGTGAAGTTCAAGCTTTTTTGATTCAAGATTATACCGGCTTATTGACTCATCACCATAAAACCATGCCAGAGAACCGTCGAATAAGATCTTTGTTATGATACCAGTTACTGAAGAATCGCCAGATAATGATACATATTTATAAGATGCTGCATTTTCTTTTTCAAGATATCCATAATTATTATCTCCTCCGATATATATCCTGTTATCAGCAGGATTTTTCTGCATCGCATAAGGAATTACAGGAATCCTGATTATCAGCCAATCCTTACCATCGAAAGTCAAAATTCCTTTTCGGTTTGCAAAAAGCATAATCTGGTTTTCATCCTGACAAATCGACCAGTTCTGATTTTCTATCTCCCTGCTTTGAATAAAATGTGTCAATAAAGGAGCTCCTTTCTGTGCAGCGACAACTGTCAGAATAAACGACATAGATACCAGAGCGATAATTCTTTTCATTACAAAATATACCTTCCTGACATACCTTATTTACAAGACGTTAAAATTACAAGAAAATTTAATATCAATATTTAAAATTAATTTACGGATAAATTTCAGGGAATCATGCTCGGATAAAAAGAACAGGGGTGTAAACTGCTTCTCTAAATAAATGAATAAATATTTGTTTATCAGACAAATAGATTCAGAATCATAACTCCGATCAAACCCGATACACCAATTGATGTCTCCATTATTGTCCATGATTTTAATGTGTCCTTTATACTAAGGTTGAAGTATTCCTTGAAAAGCCAGAATCCTCCATCATTGACATGTCCCAGCATAAGGCTGCCTGAGCCGATGGCAAGCACCATCAGTTCAGGTCTTACACCTGGTATGGAAACTAATGGCAATACTATTCCGGCTGTTGTAATTCCCGCAACTGTGGCAGATCCGACACAAAAACGCATAACAGTTGCAATAAGCCAGCCCAGAAACAATGGAGATAGTGATGAATGGCTCAGCAAATCACCTATATATTTACTTACTCCGCTATCAACCAGAACTTGTTTGAGTGCACCGGCACCGGCAATAAGTAACATAATGACTGTCAGGCTTACAACAGAATGTGTCAGTGACCTCATTATTTCACCTAATTTTCTTCCCCTTGCTATACCCAGTGTATAAACTGCAACAAGAACCGAAATCAGCATTGCAATAATCGGATTACCGATATACCCAAACATTTTTCTGACGATATTCTCATCATTCAGGATAAATCCTGCAATTGTTGAAAAGCCAATCAGTAAGACAGGCAATAAAGCGGTAAAAAAACTTACCCAAAAACCAGGAAGGTCTTTATCTTCCAGTGGTTTGCTACTTATGAATTCCTGCATTGGTCTGGCTTCAATTTTACTCAGCGCTTTTGATAATATTGGACCTGAAATTATTATTGCAGGTATTGCCACTATTATTCCATAAATCATTGTCTTTCCAATATCGGCGTTAAACATTGTTGCGATTGCCGTCGGGGCCGGATGAGGCGGCAGATAACCATGGGTAACTGACAGTGCTGCAAGCATCGGAAGACCAACATAAAGCAGAGGAAGACGCGTGGTTGCAGCCACGGTAAAGATTAACGGTATCATTACAAAAAAAGCAACATCATAAAAGAGTGAAATGCCTACAATAAAACCAGTCAGCATCAGAGCCCATTGTATATATTTCTTACCAAACGTGTTAACCAGTCCTATTGTAATCCTCTGAGCCGCCCCGCTTTCGGAAACAAGCTTTCCAAGCATTGCACCAAAACTAAGTATCATAATAATAAAGCCCATCGTGTTGCCTAATCCCTTCTCTATTGAAACGACAGCGTCTCCGACAGACATTCCTTCGGCTAGTGCAACCAGCAGCGAGACAATAACAAAAGATATGAATGAATCAAACTTAAAAACGAGGATTAATATTAGCAGTAAGCAGATTCCTAAAACAACGATAATCAGAGGCATAGTTTAAAAAATGAGTTTAAATATATAATTATATGTTGCT